>URAG01000040.1 GCA_900545755.1 uncultured Cloacibacillus sp.
GGCTTCGGGCTCGGAAGCCATGCGCTCGACCTCGCGTCGCCGCACACCTCGCTCGAGATAGAATGCGCGAAGGTGCCGCTGCTTCCAGGCATAGAGGATATGGCCAACATGGGGCTTATCCCAGCCGGCTCCTATGAAAACAAGAAATATATCGGAGACAGAGTCGTAAACCAGTCCCCCCTCGGGCGCTTTGCTGAGGACATAGCCTTCGACCCGCAGACCTCCGGCGGGCTGCTCATCGCTGCGCCGCGCGAAGCCTGCGAAGAGATGCTCCCAATACTGCGCGCGAACGGTTTCGAACATTCCGCGATTATCGGGCAGTTTATTGCTGGAGACGAAAATCTTTATCTGAAATAAAAAACCGGCAGCATGAAAAAGCGGGCCTTTGTCTAAGGGCCCGCTTTATTGTATCCGCATGACTAATTTGTGAAGCTCAGCTAGAATGCTACAGCCACGGCGAGTATGACGATCATCGGAACGGCTATTTTCGCGCAGAGCGCCGCGGCTTTGCCGAAATCTTTGCCGAATACCATGCTGCGCGTCATGCCGCTCACTTTCATGCCATCGCTGGCGGCTTCCTGCGGATTTATTATCGCATTTCTTACTTCGTTCATTGCTGTACACCTCTTTTTCAAGATCAGCGCCCATTTATCGGGCGGCACATATTATTGCAGAGGACACGCCCGTGCGCTATCCCCGCGTCATAGCGTCTGGGCCGTTTTACTTTAATAACTAACTTTTATAGAATGCTTGGCTTTAATTATTATGGCGTTCAAAAGCCTTTCTGATATAATCAAGGCAGTGCTTTGTAAAAGGCGGGGGCTTAATGGATAAAGACGGAATAACTCTCGACAATACAGACCGGCAGATACTTTCGATTCTACAAAAAAACGCTAGGACGGCCTTCACAGAGATTGGCCGCGCAGTCGGACTCACCTCTCCGGCTGTCAAGGAGCGCGTCGTACGCATGGAGCAGGCCGGGCTCATCAAATCATACCGGGCCGACATAGACTATTCAATGCTCGGACGCCAGATCCGCGCGATGGTTATGCTGAAAGTCAAGAATTACGAAAGGCTCTTCGAAAGGCAAAGGCACGGCGCGCCGTATGCTTTGGCGTTGAAGGACATAAATGGCGTAGTCCGCGCGTGGGACGTTACTGGAGACGTCGAGTGCATAGCAGACGTAGCGGTACCGACGATGAAGGAGCTCGACGCCGTGCTCGTACAGTTCGGTGCGCTCGGCTTCGCTACGACGACGTATATCGTGCTCAGCGAGACAGGCGAGCTGCCGGTAACGTAGTAGGCGGCTACTGCTATGAATTTTACTGACTTATAGTAGGGAATAAATCACGGGCGCGGAGTCACCACACGCCCGTCGATTTTTGCCGCCGCCGGTGCATGACGGCGGGAGTTTGAGGTGTGCCATGGAGCCGTCGCGTTCCCCTAAAACGTTCCGCCCAAGGCGGATGTAAATATATCAAATAATTATTTTGCACGCCACACCGAGACGAAAGCTTAATGTCCACATTTACAACAAAATTAAATTAAATACGCCGTGCCGCTTTAATTCTTTTTCACTGGCTGCCCCGCCCAGTGCTTCCGCCATGATACAACTCTGATATAATCAGATATATGTTATTTTTCCTGCGAAAGGCGGGCGGTGCGGTGGACGGCAGAAGCATACAGCTAGATGAAACGGACTGGCGCATAATACGGGCGCTCTCGAAAAACGCAAGGGCGACATTCACTGAGATAGGACACGCCGTCGGACTCACTTCCCCTGCCGCGCGCGATCGCGTCAGGCGCATGGAAGATGCCGGGCTGATAGAAGGCTATCGCCCCGTGTTCAACTACTCCGCTATGGGCCTCGGCATTAAGGCGTTGATCATTATGAAAACCAAGAGCGATTCGCGCGTCGCGGAAAAACACTACTTCCGGCTTTTGCCGGCCGTTCGCGAGCTCGAAGGGATCGTCCGCGCATGGGACGTGACCGGCGATGTGGTCTGTATCGCCGAGGCGGCCGCTCCGTCTATGAAAGAGCTCGAAGAACTTCTCGACAAGCTGCACCATCTCGAGCTCTACACGACGACCTATATAGTTTTTGAGGACACCGGCGAGCTCCCGACTTTTCCGGCCAGCGCTGCGAAGTAAAGTCAGCCTGGCAAAGCGGCTGCAAATATACAAAAAGCGGCGGCTTTCCGTTTCTCCGGAGAGCCGCTGCTTTCTTTATGGATTCCCGCCTCAGCCGAGCCTATTGGCCCTCAGGCAGAAGAATATGCTTATCACAAGGAACACAATATTCGCAACCCAGGCCGCGAGGAGCGGCGGAAGCGATCCGCTTTCACCAAGAGCGCGCCCAAAGGACATTATTACGTAGTAGACGAAGATTATTATTACGCTGAATCCGAGGCCTACGCTCGAACTCGAACGCTGCGGCCTACTGCCAAGCGCCGCGCCTAGGATGCCGAAGATAAGGCAGGCCCATGGCACCGCAAGACGCAGATGGAAAGCCATCCAGAGGTCTCCAGCTTCCGCGCCTGTATTGCCGCGTATTTCTATCGCGCGCAGCAGCTCTGGGATGGTCATTTCGTCCGGTTTTTTGTCCTTCGCGGAAATTTCGTCCGGAGACATGTTGAGCATAAGCGCCTGACGGTTGAACTTAAAGAGCAGGCCGACTTCCTTCGTATCTTTTATCTCGTATACCGCGCCGTCAGTCAGCCACCAGCTTCCGGAGACCCACTCCCCGCTCTTTGCAGCTATGACGCGAGCAAGGCGGCCTCCTTCGAATTCCTCGACGACGACGTTCTCCATTTGTTTCGTCTTATTGTTCATCTTGTCTATGTAGATGACTCGCGCGACAGATCCTCCGCCCTCCTCTTTGAGGAAGACCTTCGCTTTGAAGACCGGCGCCGACTCGTGGAGCACCTCATACTTCATGACGTTCGCCGCAGCGCGTTCGCTCATCGGAACGATGCTCTCGTTTATGACAAGAGCGCAAATCGATATGACGAAGGCCGCCAAGACGACTGGGCGCACGATGCGCTGAAAGGACAAGCCCGCGGACTTGAGCGCGACTATCTCCGAGTTAGCCGAGAGCTTTCCAAAGCCGAGCAGCGCGGCGAGCAGGCAGCTCATCGGTATCGTGAATACAACAAGACGCGGCATATAATAAATAAAGAGCCTTATTACTATGCCTATTGAAACGCCCTGTTGTATTATGAGTTCAGCCATCTGGAAGAGCAGGCCTCCAGCGACGAGTATTATCGTAAAGGCGACGAGGCCGAAGAAAAACGGCGCTTTGAGCTCGTTAAGTATGAAACGGTCAAGAGCCCTTATCTTAAACGATGATATATTCAACAGATATTCTCTCCGTCGTTGATTCTTATTATCATGTCGGCGCATTCGCGTATCGCGCCGCGCCCGCCTGCGCTGCGCGTAACGTATCGGGCCGCTTCGAGAACCTCGGGGCGCGCGTTCGCAACGGCTATGCCGAGGCCAGCCCAGCGTATGCAGCCGAGATCAGGCAGGTCGTCGCCGGCGTAGGCTGTCTCTTCCGCGCCCACACCGAACTCTGCGGCGATTTTCTCTAGCTCCGGCAATTTTTCTTTAATGCCGTTGACGCAGCGCGTTATATTCAAATCTTCAGCGCGCCGCAGCGTCGGCGCGGAGAAACGCCCGCTTATAAAAACAACCTTGACGCCCTTCTTCAGGAGCAAGGCTATACCCTGCCCGTCCTGCACGTCGAAGCGCTTCATTTCGCCGCCTGCGCCGTCCATGTAAATACCGCCGTCGGTCAAAGTGCCGTCGACGTCCATCGCAAACAGTTTGATCAAGCTATTCCTCCGCCTTGCGTTCCCAGTCGTGCGTCACGCGCGGTGTAAAGCCCCTCGTGCTTTCAGCGGCGAAGTCGAGTATCATCTTCGCCTCAGCGTCGCACGGGTACTTCTCAGCAATCTGTTTTAGCGCCTCTTTAGTCGGAAGCGACGAATTATATATTAGCTTGTACATTTCGCGTATCTTGCGGCGCGTTGCGGACTCGAAGCCGCGGCGGCGCAGACCGACCTTGTTGATGTCGAATACGCGGAGCGGTATCCCAGCCGCTAGGCAGTATGGAGGCACGTCCTGCGTTATGCGCGAAAGACCGCCTATCATGCAATAGGAACCTATATGTGTGAATTGATGAAATCCGGTCATTCCGCCGATCACTACGAAGTCGCCAACGACCACGTGCCCGGAGATGCCGGACTTGTTCGCTATCGTGCAGTCGTGGCCTACACGGACATTGTGAGCTAGGTGGACGTTCTCCATGATGAAGCAGCCGCCTCCGACCTTCGTCACATTGCCCTCGCCGGTGGCGCGGTTGATCGTAACGAACTCGCGGCAGACGACCCTGTCGCCGAGGATAGCCCACGTCTCTTCCCCACGGTAGCTGAGATCTTGAGGCAGCCCGCCGATTACGGCGTGCTCGTGGATCACGCATCCCGCCCCCATCTTAGTATAATCGCAGACACGCGCGAAAGCCCGCAGCTCAGTACCGTCGCCTATCTCGACCTTCGGATCGACGATGCAGTACGGGCCTATCTTTACATTCTCACCTAGCTTAGCCTCTTTTGCGACTATCGCAGTAGCATGTATTTGAACGCTCATTTCTTGTCTTCCGCCTCTAACGTAAGGCCCGAAGCGATATGAAAGCCCATCTCAGCCTGCGCGACTATCTCGCCGTCTACCGTAGCGACAAACTCAAATTTTCCCATGCTGCCGCGGCGTCTTTTCAGCCTTGCCGTTGTGCGTAGCTGATCGCCAGGTTTGACTGGCTTGCGGAACTTTGCGTTGTCTACAGAAGTAAGATATACCAGCTTGCGCTCGCCCGTCTGGAATTCCTTCTGCATTTTCATGAGAACGGCGCCGACCTGCCCCATCGCTTCAAGGATGAGCACGCCGGGCATGACGGGCTCGTCAGGGAAATGTCCCTGGAAGAAAGGCTCGTTGAATGTGACGTTCTTGTAGCCCGTCACCTCTTTCACCGTATCGGTGTCGATGACCTCCTCGATCCTGTCAACAAGCAGAAACGGGTATCTATGCGGAAGCAGCCCCATTATCTCGTTGATATTAATTTGCATGAAAAATCTTCCTCCCTGGCGGTGCTGCGACAACGCCTGAAAAAATTTATAATGGAAAAACCGTCCGTATCCTTCTCGCGAGCTTGCCGTGAATACTATGGCCTGCAGCAATCGCTACGTAATGCGCCGTCGGTATCGATCCGGCGAGCGTTAAATCGCCGAGCAGGTCTATCACCTTATGCGTAACACACTCGAGCGGGAAACGCAGAGAAGCGCCCCCTACAAGTCCTTCGCCGTCGAATACAAGCGCGTTGTCGAGGCTTCCACCCTTCACGAGGCCATGCCGCCTAAGATAATCAAGCTCGAACGTTAGTCCGAACGTTCTTGCTTTAGAGATTATATTATAAAAAGTCTCGCGTGTAACATCATAAGTGACATTTTGTGTGCCGACCGGCGTGCCGGAATAATCTATAACATAGCTGACGCACAGCTTTTCCGACGGTACGGCAGCGAGGAAACGCTTTCCACCGTTCTCTTCGAGCGCGATCGGCGCGGAAAGCGATCTGCGCAGAGCTTCTCCGGGGACTTCGATAAAACCTGTTTCGTTTATCGCTTCCGCAAATGGGAATGCGCTGCCGTCCATTATCGGGACTTCCCCGCCGTCAAGCACAATTGCCACAGCTTCGAGCTCCATGCCTGCTATAGCCGCGAGCATATGCTCAGCGGTCCTTACGGCGACGCCGTTCGGAAGAGAGAAACCTGTAAGCCTCTGGTCTTCTTCTACTACGGCCTCCGCAACGTTGGACATTTCTCCTTTATTGTTTGCAAACCATATGCCGGCGCGCTCCGACGGCATTAGACGAACCGTCGCATCTGCCCCAGAATGTAGGCCGACGCCGGATATTTCTATTTCGTTTTTAAGCGTTTTCATCCTCGAACCTCTTTTCAAGCGCCGCTATGCGTTTGCCGAAGTCCTTGACGCTCGACGATATATCCGGAAGCTGACGGATGGCTGCCTGAATGCGAAGCTCCTTCCTGTGATCCTGCGCGGGAAATCCTGAGACTATCGAACCGGCCGGCACATCCGCAGTCACGCCGCCGCGACCACCTACAGTGCAACCGTCTCCGACCGATGCATGGTTTGCAGTGCCGGACTGCGCCGCCATGATGACTCTGTTCCCGATATGGCTGCTTCCAGCAATGCCGGACTGCGCTACAATTATCGTGTACGCGCCGACCTGGCAGTTGTGCCCTATCTTCACGTGGCTGTCTATCTTGGTAAACTTGCCGATATAGGTTTCTCCGAAAGTCGCCCTGTCAACAGAACTGAAAGCGCCTATCTCTGCGCCGTCGTCAAGATGCGCGATGCCTATCTGCGGAATCTTCACCATGCCAGCCTTCGGATCGGGCAGAAAACCGAAGCCGTCGCATCCTATCACGGCGTTAGCATGCAGCACGCAGCCGTCGCCTAGGACGCTGTGGTGAAAGACCACTGCGCCTGGTTCTATCACGCACTTCCTGCCTATCGTAACATCGCAGTCAATAAAAACGTTTTCCATAATAACTGTGCCGTCTCCGACAGAAGTTCCAGCCTTTATCACGCTACCGGCTCCAACGGCCACATTTGCTCCAAGAGATACGTCTTTATCGACAAGCGCACGCTCGGATATTGTGCGATCGCGCTCCGGCGCTTCGTCGAAAAATTTCAGCAGCGCGATAAGCCCGGTGCGCGGCTCGTCAAGCTCTACACCGCTCTGCCCCTCCTTCACCCAACCTTTTTTTGTAAAAAGCACGGGGCATCCGGAGGCAAATTTTTCAAGCTTCTTCTCCCAAAGCGGGGATATAGCGCCTTCTTTCGGCCTTCTCGGGTCGGATATGGAGGAAATCTTAATTTCCGGGTCTCCGACCACGCGTCCGCCTGTGATTTCGGCGATCTGTGCAAGAGTTATGACTTTAGCCATGTCGTTCATTCCTCTCCGCGCGCTAGAGGTTGCCTATCATTTTTAGGCTCCACCGGTCTTCGTCGCGCTCGTCGTATTCGACTTCAAATGATATATATTCTGTAGCGCGCCAGCCGAGAGCGCCGTTGAAAACGCCGTCCTCGCGCAGGCGAATCCATGCGTAAGGCTTATGAAGCTCCGCGTCCAGCGACAGCTTGCCCCACCACATTTCATCCTCCGTGTCCCATTCGCCTCCAAGCCAAAGATTGCGCACCATCGGACGCCATCGCAGGCCGAAGCGCCCGTTGATGTCCCAGTCGCGAAGGCCGAGGATACCCTCTGCATACGCCTCCATGTCAAGATCGCGTATAATTTCGACCTTCCGTCCAAGGTGCAGGCCTAGTTCCGCAGATTTGTCAGAAGTCCCAGCGTAAATAGTCGCCCACGCCGCTATAGTGTAATTGCGGCTGTCTATGCGCACGTTCATATTCGATATCTGCGAAGCCTGGAAGACGGCCTCGGCGGACGAGTTCGAACGCCGTACAAGCATCTGGCCGTTTATATATCCTTCTGTCCACTTAGAAAGATCAGTGGAATGCTTCGCGGCCCACTTGACCGGCAGGCCGACGAGCGGAGCTAAGTGTCCCTGGAGGTCGTCGCGGAATTCGCCGTAAAGCAACGTCGGCAGCGACGTCGATGTAAACGTTGGGTTGACGGCCAATATCATCGGCATCTGCGGAACGAACGAAACCGAAAGAACAGCCTCAGCATCGCCGCGAGTTACGAGCATTTCCGGCGTCCATCCTGGCAAGCGCTCTCCTGCGAGAGAGTTGATCTTATCTTGAAGCGCCCTGTCAGACCACGAAAGCGACTCAAGCGGTACGCCGCTCAAAAGAACTGCGATCTCGTCTGCAAGTCCTGACATGTCCCTCTGGAACCACTCTAACGGCATATCGCGCAGCGACGGTACGGCGACGTCGACGCGCCAGAGAAGTTCGTCACCGGCAGAGTCGAACCGTACCACAGCGGCGCCGCGTCCCTGTGATACGACAGACACGCGGTACCCAGCAAAGAGCCGTCTTGCCACAGTCTGCAAAATCTCCGCTCTATATGCAGAGCTTCCCGACTGCGGAATACTTTCTGCTACCGCCGTCAGCGTCTGTACGGCGAGCTCCTCCTGCCAATCCTTCAATCCCTCGGCAGTTATAGAAACGGCCCAAGCCGGACCAGCGGCAAGCAAAAATGTTGCGGCAATAAAAATTGCCGCAACTATAATACTCTTACAAGACTTTTTTAGAGGCTTAGAAGAGCTCTCCGAAGCCAAAGACAAATCTGTCTTCCTCACCGTTAGCGTAATCAAGGCGTAAGTTGCCGAGCGGGGTGTTAAGCCTTATACCAACGCCAGGCGAATCGCCCCAATCATCGTCGCCATATATAACTTCCTGTCCATTTCTGGTTTTGCCGGAATCCCATGCCCTACCTATGTCGTAGAAGAAGACCAGACTGAACATTTTCTGAATGGGGATACGAAGCTCAATATTACCAAGCACAATATTGCGTCCATGGTAGTAGTCGTCGTCGTAGCCGCGCAAAGTCGTGTCACCGCCGACTTCATAAAGTTCATCGTAAGGTACGTCACCACTAGCTGAACCCGCAATCACGCGCGCAGCAAGAATAACAGGCTTACCATCAACGCCGTCAAGGAATGACGTTTCAAAGATATCCTTGAGGAAGTTGCCTATGGGATAGTAGAAACGTCCCTCAAACCAGTACTTTACATAACTATAATCTATACCCTCGACGTCAGCCTTACCGACTTGAACGTTGATAGATTCAATGTCGCCTTTCTGATAGGGCAGGTACTCGTCAAGGTTGAACCGTCGGAACGTAGCAGTCGCAGAATAGTATTCTCCTTCGCCAAGTTCCTCCTCTCTGATGCCACTTATCATTTCATTGATACTTGCATTTTGACCATAGTTGTTCTTGTCTCTGTAGTGGTTCCAATCGCTGTCTGACGCATTATTACGTATATTATCATTCTCTGTTTTATGCCAATCAAGCAACAGATACCAGTTATATTTAGACTCCTCCGCGAATTTCTTACCAAATCCGACAAAAGCACCAAAACGGTCTCTGTCATACTCCAGATATTCAATATCATCTTCATAGTAATAGATATCGTCCCAAGCACGCTTATAAACTCCGACGCGCCATGCAAACACCTTGTGGCTCATATATGGTTGCTCTAATGTGAGCCAATATTCCTCGCGGTCGCCGAGTTCAAAACCGACGCTGAGTCTGTTGCCTGTTCCCCAGATGTTTGAGTTCTCGTAACTCATACCGCCACCGAAACCGCTCTGTGTTCCATAGGCGACATTGAAACCAAGCCGCCCGGTGCGGGCTTCTTCAACAGTAAGTACGAGTATGACTTCGTCTGGATTTTCTCCCGGTTCGAAGTTGACGTTTACGTCGCTGAAATATCCAAGTCCCTGCAAGCGGTTCAGTGTAAGACGCAGCTCGTTAGAGTTGAACTTTTCGCCGACCTTAACTCTTATGTAGCGCTCGATTATTTTTGTCTTTGTGATTCTGTTGCCCTGAATGACGATTTCTGAGACTTTCGGCTCAAGTATTTCGACAGTTATGATGTCGCCGTCTATTTTGACGTCGCGGACGTTAGCCATAACATATCCGTCAACCTGATATTTTTCTTTGATTCTCTGAAGGTCGTTGCGGAAGAATGTGCGGTTAAAAATCATTCCCGGCTGAGTAAATACGATCTTGCTCAGCTCTTCGCTTGAGTAGACGGTATTACCGACGAATCGTATTTCGCCGACTTTCGGGTTTTCCTGCACAAGGAACGTGACTTTGACTCCGCCCTCTACGTCGGAGACTCTGTAATCAGTAGCGCTGAAGAAACCGAGCTCGAATATCGCCTCCGCGTCTTTGCGCAGCTTTTCTTCGTCCACATGTTCTCCTGCTTTGGTAGTCACTACGCTCATGATATGTTCGGCCGCCACTTCGCTGTTGCCCTCAAGGCCGACGTTCATTATTACGGGCCCTGCCAGCTCCGCAATAGAAGGCGGCTCTATAAGCCTTTCGTTTTCCGGCGGCGTCTGCGCGCCTGGCTGAAGCGTAGAACCTCCACCGTTTAATACGCTGGAGGAAAAGCCCGACGGCAGCGAATTCTGTGCATCAAGGCTCTCGTCCGCGGCGTACACCGCCTGCGAGGCCAGCATTATCGCCGCCGCTGAGAGCGCCAGCAATTTGGTTCGCATCAACACTAATTACCACTCCTTGAAACAAAAAACTGAATCAGCTTCAAGCCTAATTTATTATCTTTATAGCTGGGGCGTCCCCTCTGAGGCTTTTTTCTCCTATCTGTATAAGCGTCAGCAACTCTTCCGGCTTGATTCTTTCCGGACGCGCAACCGGAGCCTTTTCCGGAACGTCTGTTATCTGGCGCTCTACTATCTTAGCCGTCAATTTCCGTTGCGTGGCGGGCTTTTCATTTTCAGCGGAACGCACGGCTACATTGCTCTCCTTCAGCTCTGCGCGCAGCATCTGAAGCAGTTCTTTTTCTTCCGCCGTAACGAATGTAATTTCTTCAAACTTATTCTTTTCCACTGTCGTCGGAAGAGCAGCGACGCTATGCGGCCGACCGCTTTCAACCGCTATCGGGAAAGTGCAGAGACACACAATTACCATAGCGATGCTGAAAGAACGTGCGCCCAACAATGCGCACGTTCTGAAATTGAACAAACGCTTCGGCTCAACCGACTCCTCGGCCTTCTCCCAGAGCTCTTCGCGGACGGAACGAAGCTCCGCTGAGAGGCAGTCGGCCTCGGCAACCGCAGATTTCCATTTTTTATTTTCGCAGGCCGCCGTAAGCCGGTCGAGCCATCTTTGAAGTCTTGCTGTTTTTTGCGTCATTTGTTATCAGTTCCCAGCCAACCTTGCGCTCCTGCGTCAGGCTTTTAACGCAGCCTGAGAGTCCTCTATTCCGAGCCAGGTTTTGAGTTTGGACAGCGCCTTGCGGCGAATTCTGTAAACATTGCTTACGTCAAGAGATTTTTCCGCTGCGACTTCGTTTGCGACGCGCCCTTCCATTACAAGCGCGTTGATTATATCTGACTCGCGCTCAGAGAGCTGCGACAGAGCATTTTCAAGGTCTATCGACCATTCGCTGCGGTTCGAGGCGTCGTTGAACGCAGCGCCGCTTTCCTCGCGGTTCTCAAACGACGCGTCTTCAACCGGCGTCGGCGCTTTAGCCTCTACGCGTTGGAGGAAGTTTATCATTCTTCCATTGATCTTGTAATATGCATAAGTCGAAAAACAGATGTTCCTGCCTGGATCGAAGGAATCGACTGCATTGATGAGCGCCAACATCCCCTCCTGAATCAAATCCTGATATGTATTGTAAGGCACTTTTAATTTCTTGGCGAGCCAATATACCATCGGTCTGTTGGCAAGTATAAGCTGTTCTCTCGCCTCTTCGCTGCCAGCCGCGCATTCGGCCCAGAGCTTAGAATCGTCCAGGCGCGTTTCGGCTTTATATTCAATCGTTTTCTTCATGCTATCCCGCCTTTTTGCCCACGCCTGCATGATCGCAGACGGGCGAAGATCTGCACTATATTTTATATTTTACCACACACAGCCATTAAATGCGCTACGCGAGCGGCAGGTCCGCGATCTCGCACTCCGGCACATACATGTGCAGCGTGTCGTTGAGGAAAGACAGAGTAGCCTTGCCGTTTTTGTCTACGTTGACCGCCGATATTGAACAGTTGTCTATACGCATCTTCCAGAAAATATTTGAACGGGGAATGCCGAGCAGCGGCAGGAATAAGGCACGGAACATGGCTCCATGTCCCACGACTACGATACATCCCTCCGTGCGCGAAAGCAATTCACTCGCCGCGCGCGACGCGCGCTCATATACGGCGTCAGCCGGCTCGCCGCCCGGCACGGTCACGTTGAGCTCGTTCCTGCGCCATTTATAGAAAAGCTCTTCTCCGCTGCGCGCCTTGATCTCCGGTACGGTGAGTCCCTCCCACTCGCCGAAGTTCACCTCAGATAGCAGCGGATTCTTTTCTACGCTGACGCCAGCATGGTAAGCCGCGATGCATTCGGCCGTCTCGTGCGCCCTGTCAAGAGGGCTGCATATAATGCTCTCGACATTGAGCTTCGAAAGCCGCAGCCCCGCCCGGCGCGCCTGCTCACGTCCTTCGTTGCAGAGAGGAACATTTGTTGACCCCTGATAACGAAAGTGGTTGTTCCATTCTGTCTTTCCGTGGCGGACAAAATATATCTTCCTGCCGTCCTCCGGCGCGCTCAGCCCCGGAGCCTCGTCTATATCCTGCTTATTTATTATCAATACATTACGCCTCTTTCCGATTCCAACTTTTTTTATAATATCAAATCGCAGGACGGGTTGGCAATATAAGCTAGAAGATGTGGAGAAAGTTTTATATATACGTCATAGGGCAAGGTCAAAAATATAAAAGCTCTCCCTAATGGAGAGCTTATACTTTCTATATATGGAGCCAGCGTCCGGACTCGAACCGGAGACCTGCGCATTACGAGTGCGCTGCTCTACCAACTGAGCTACGCTGGCCTCTCTTTGGAGCGGACAACGGGATTCGAACCCGCGACCCTTAGCTTGGGAAGCTAATGCTCTACCAACTGAGCTATGTCCGCAACTCAACGCGGGATATAATATCACAACTTTTAAATTACCGCCACTCTTTTTTATAAATTCAACGGCAAAATTTTTGTTCCGCCATATTAGGCACGAAGAACTGCACCGTCTTTTCAAAGCAAGTTTCACGTCCGCATTCCGCAAAGCTTCCGAACACGTCAAGTATGTACAGGCCGCAGAACGCCTCACCGCCGTGAACCGTCAGTTCTCCAGAGACGCATTTCTCGCCAAGGTAGAACATCGGTGTGCCTGCATACCTACCAGAGCCGCCGATTGCTATCCTCGCCCGTCTATCTGTCAGAGTGCTTTATGAAGTATCTCTGCATCATTTCTCCGTTTCTCCGCAGCCCATCGCGTTGTAGCGGAAAGCGTCGAATATTTTATAGAAGTCGAGCCCACGATGACAGAGAAAATCGCCGACGACAAAGCCGCCCGGCGTCGCGCGTTGTGGATTGTGGAATCTGTAGGCTCTTGAATTTTGACTATGAAGCATCCCGCCAGCAATTAAATATAGCGTCGCCTTCGCAGACACCGACGCGCTCGAGTGAGTCGAGCCTTCCTTTAAGACACTTCTGAAGAGTTCTTTCCAGCGCTTGCGCGTGACTCCGCTTTTGAAGCCAAGGCAGATGATCCGGCTTTTTACTTTTCAACGGCTTGCTTTTTGCGAACGGAACTGTACTCTACCGCTACAGTTTCGCATATTGCCGCCAAGAACGGTAGAACTGGACGTCATTGAATGATAAACAAAAGGAGCGCCCACAGAGAACGCTCCTTTGAAATAGCTCTATAGAAAATTTTTGAGTATTAGAAGTTGCCTATGCTCGCTACCATAACGGCCTTGATTGTGTGCATACGGTTCTCTGCCTCGTCGAACTGGCGAGCATGGCGGGACTCGAAGATATCTTCGGTCACTTCGTTGCCTTTGACTGCGGGGAGGCAGTGGAGGAAGATTACGTCGTCGTTGCCGGTCGCTTCGATGAGCTCTCTGTTAACCTGGTAAGGCTGGAGCAGAGCCTTGCGTTCGGCTGCCTTCGCCTCTTCTCCCATTGACGCCCAGACGTCGGTGTATATCGCGTCGGCGCCCTTGACGGCGGCCTTCGGATCGTCTGTGATGGTTATCGTAGCGCCGGATTCGCAGTCCTTCGCTATCTGCTCGCACTCAGCGACGAGCGCTGGATCGGGGAAGAGCTCCTTCGGCGAGCCGATGACGAAGTGCATGCCCATTTTCGCCGCGCCTATCATTAGGGAGTTGGCAACGTTGTTGCGCCCGTCTCCCACGTAGACGAGGCGGATGCCCTTGAGTCGTCCAAAGTTCTCGCGTATCGTGAGGAAATCAGCGAGGACCTGCGTCGGGTGGTAGTCGTCGGTGAGTCCGTTCCAGACTGGGACTCCAGCATACTTCGCGAGGTCTTCGACTACCTTCTGGCTAAAGCCGCGAAACTCAATGCCGTCGAACATACGTCCGAGGACGCGCGCCGTGTCGGCTACGTCTTCCTTATGACCAAGCTGAATGTCGTTCTTGCCAAGGTATTCGGGATGTCCGCCTTCGTCGATCGCAGCGACGGTGAATGCGCAGCGCGTGCGCGTGGAGGGCTTCTCAAAGATGAGTGCGACGTTCTTGCGCTCAAGCAGATTGCCCTTTATGCCGGCGCGTTTTTTATTCTTGAGGTCGGCGGCAAGGTCGAGGAGATATTCAATCTCCGCCGGCGTATGGTGTTTCAGAGAAATAAGATGGCGGTTGCGAAGATTCACAGGCATTTGGATTGCTCCCTTCGTGAGTTTTGTATGATTTGGTGGTTCTTATTGCGTTTTTGCTTTTCTGCGTTTAGCAGATAGGGCCGCGGCTCAGCGGCATCGACATGCAGCGCGGGCCCCCGCGTCCGCGCCCTAGCTCCGGCCCTTCTAGTTCGAGCACCTCGACCCCGTTGTCGCGCAGCAGTTTCGCTGCGTTGACATTGCGGTTGTATGTCACGACTTTGCCCGGTGCGACTGCTAGCGTGTTGCAGCCGTCATGCCACTGCTCGCGCGCCGTCTCGGCCGCATCGCGTCCGTTCATTACGATAAGGCGCAGCTTTTCGACTCCGAGCGTCTCGGCGACGGCGTTCTGCCAATCTTTTTTCTGTTCCAGCTTCAAGAGTATTCCTTCGTCTGAGTAATCGAGCTGCCAGACCTTGAGCTGTTCGAGGAGCGGTGGATATATACAGAAAGCATCTTTGTCGACCATCGTAAAAACGGTGTCGAGGTGCATACAGTAGCGCCCACGCGGTATCTCGAATGCGAAGACGCGCTTTATCGATGTCTTCGCCGCAAGGTTGCGCCCAATGCGCTGCACCGTTGTCGGCGCCGTCCGCTGTGAGACGCCTATAGCAACCGCCTTATCGGACAGTACAAGTATGTCGCCGCCCTCTACCTTCTGCGGCCACACCTCGTCCGGCGCGTCTCCGAAAAGTATGCGCATCCCGGCAAATCTTGGATGGAAGCGCACTATGTATTTCCAGTACAACGGTTCTATTCTGCGCGCTTCAAATGTCATCTGTCCGAAGATTATTCCGTCTGCGACCATAATTGCAGGGTCACGTTGAAAATACAGGTTCGGTATTGGGTGTATGACGAATGTGCTGCCGTTCGCAACGGTAGCTACAAGGCTCAGCGTGCGACCGCAGACGCCCCTAAGTTCCTCTTTCGTCCAACCTTCTATCAAATGGTCGACAAGCTGCTGCTCAGGCATTTCCATAAGTGCGGGACGAAAAGCGTCGGAGACACGCCTGTCAAGGCATTCAAAGCGAAAGATGTCGTTTATAAGCTCTTCTTTCACGTCAGGGCGGGCTATTGTCTCGGCGAGAGTTTTGTTGAAATAGAGTACTTCCGTGCCGTTGTCTTGCAGTATCTTCGCAAAGCTGTCGTGCTCGCGCTGCGCTTGTTCGAGCCAAAGGAGGTCATCGAAGAGAAGCTCGTCCATGTTGTCTATCGTCAACCTGTCGATCTCTTTCCCGGGACGATGAAGCATGACCTGCTTAAGATGTCCTGTTTCAGAAAATACACTAAACTCAGATTTCTGGTTCATTTTTACCTCCTTTTTAACTTCCGTAGCACGGATATAAAATTACGGTATTTGTTATTACTTTGCGCAAAAAAACTGGATTATCAACGCTACGTTCTTATCTTATATTTTTCTTGAAGATAAGTCAACAGAAAAAATAAAAAGATATTATGAACTTTTTATTTTTGTTGGTTTACAAGGGGGGCAAATTCACGCTTTATGATTTCGTCAAAATCATCCATCGCTCCGCGGCATACAAAAGCGCCTTTCTTGAACACTATGAAGCCGTCAGGGCATCCCGCAACGCCGAAATCCGCGCCTGCCGCCTCCTTTGGCCCGTTGACCTCGCATCCCATGACCGCGACTGCGACTCCAGACGCGGCAGCTGGCGGCAGTATTTTTTTCAGCCGCGAGACTAGCTCGGAGACTTCTACGCGGCGGCGGCCGCAGGTCGGACAGCTCACAAGTTCCCAGCCGCGGCTGCGAAGGCCGAGCGCCTTGAGGATGTTGTAACCGGTTTCGACCTCTTCTTCGCCAGGAGCGGTGAGGCTGACGCGCAGCGTATCGCCCACTCCCTGAGCAAGCATGAGCGCGATGCCGGCCGAGCCCTTGACGACTCCTGAGTTTCCGTTGCCTGCCTCCGTTATTCCAACGTGGAGCGGGAACGGATATTTGTTCGCAAGCAGAAGGTTCGCGCGCACCGTTTCCGCTATCGACGAAGATTTTGCCGAAATGATGATATTCGAGAAACCGTTGTCGAGCAGCAGGCGGAGCTGCTCTTCAACTGCAAGGACTAGAGCCGCGCCGCGGTCGCCGCGGCATCGTTCAAGCTGTGCGTTGCCTAGCGAGCCGCCGTTGGCACCAATGCGTATGACTACGCCGTTCGCCTCCGCAGCAGCGACTACTTCCTTCAATCCAGCCTCGTGGCTCATGTTGCCGGGGTTTATGCGCACCGAAGGACATCCTGCTTCGATGGCGGCGAGCGCGAGCCTATGGTCGAAGTGTATGTCGGCCATCAGGGTCAGCCGCGACGACTTAACGAGTGAGGCGAAAGCGGGAGCGAGCGAAATATCCGGCAACGCTACGCGCGCGAGCTCACAGCCGGCGGCGGAGAGACGTTCTGTCTCGTCCAGGCAGGCCGGAAGGTCGATCAGCCTGCTTTTGAGCATGCTCTCAACCCTAACGGGCGCGCCGCCACCAATCTTCAATCCGTTTATCGTTACAGAGCGAGCGCTTCCCATTTTAATCAGCCTCCGATGCACTTAGTTATAGGTTGGAAAAGAACAGCCTAAAAATATCTTTGCCAGTGACGAGCGCGATCAACGCTATGAGCACGATGAAGCCGCCGTAGTGGATTACCGTCTCGACCTTTTCGGGGACTTTGCGCCTGGTCACCATCTCGATGAGGACGAATACTATGCGCCCTCCGTCAAGAGCTGGGAACGGCAGAAGGTTCAGCAGCCCGAGGTTGAGGTTAATGATGCCTAGGAAGCCGATGAATGCCCAGAAGCCCGCTGTAAAAGCGTCGCCAGCCATCACTGCAATGCCGACCGGCCCCGTGACGTCGGCCTCCATGCGTCCCGTGACCGTGAGCCACAGACTGCGCAGTATCGTTATGCTCATATTCCACGAATAGCTGAATGACGCGCCAAGCGCCTGGATGATCGGGTATTTTTTGTATGGCGGCTGAACGCCGAGCAGCCTTCCGCCTGCTTCTTCGGAATAAGGGATATTTATGGAAAGTTTCTGTTCTTTCCCGTCGCGGGATATTACGATATCGAATTTATCGCCGACTTTGCTCTCGCTGCGAAGAGTCTTCTGGATATCCCCCCACCTACCGAGCGGCTTGCCGTCGATGCTTTTGATTACGTCGCCGCTTTTTAGCCCGGCAGTATAGGCTGGTGTGTTATCCATGATATTGCCGAGCTGCGGCGCGCTCATGTCGTAGGCGCCGTGTCCCGAGAGGTAAAACGCCGTGAGCAGCCATGCGAGCGCTATGTTGACGGCTGCGCCAGCGCCCATTATCAGTATGCGCTCCCACGGCTTCTTGTTCACGAGCGAGCGGCTCGTGTCACAGTGATGAGGCTCGGACTGTTCGGATTCATCGTCGGCGTCCTCGCCCTCGAGCTTCACGTAGCCGCCTATCGGGAAGGCACGGAACGAATACTGCGTTTCGCCGGCCTTGCGATGCCACAGTTCCGGCCCCATACCGAAGGAGAATTCATGCACGAGGACGCCGCGGAAGCGCGCGGCGAGAAAATGTCCACCCTCGTGTGAAATGACGCATATCCCTATGACGATTAGGAAAGATATCAGACTTATCAACTATTTGTGCCTCCGCTGAATTTTTTTGCATTTTCCGTCCGCGGCACGCCGACCTTCATCGACGAGCGCGACCGCCTCTTCAAGCGACGACGGCGCACCGCCGCGGTATTCTTCGAGCACCGACGATATGAGGCGCGCCGTGTCAAAAAAGGAAATGGTTCCGTTCAGGAAACTTTCTACGGCGCTTTCGTCCGCGCCGACCAGCAGCGCTGGATACGCGCCGCCCATGCGTCCAGCCTCGCGCGCAAGCGCGAAGCATGGGAAACGTTTTTCGTCTATCTCACTGAATTGCAGATTCCACGCTGACGGCTCAATCGGAGCGAACCCCCTAGCCTCAAGCGGCAGCCTGCGCGGCCAAGCTATCGCCGCGGCGGCGGGGAGACGCATATCCGCCTGCGAAAGCAGCAGCTTCGCCGTGCCGTCTATAAACTCTACGACGCCGTGTATCTGCGACTTCGGGTGTACGAGCGCGCCCACCTTCTCCGCTGGCAGGCCGAAAAGTTGCATCGCTTCGATGCACTCGATGCCTTTGTTCATCAGCGTCGCGCTGTCTATCGTTATTTTCGGCCCCATCTTCCATACGGGATGGTGCAGAGCCTCCTCTGCGGTCACCTTTTCCATCCGCTCCGCCGTATAGTCGCGGAACGGACCGCCGGAGGCCGTCAGCCATACGCGCGAGACTTCTTCTTTCTCTGTGTCGCGCATACACTGCCAGACGGCGCTATGCTCGCTGTCTATAGGGCGCAGCTGCCCGCGCCGCTTGACGAGCGGCATGACCCACGGGCCGCCGACCACTATGCTTTCCTTATTTGCGAGGGAAACGTCTATTCCGCGTTCGAGCGCCGCCTGGAGCGCCTTTATCGCCGTGATGCCTGACGAAGCGAATACGGCGTGATCGACGCGCTCGTCAAGGACCATATCGGTAAGCGCCGCCTCGCCCGTCATGCAGGCGAAGCCCTCCTCGCGCCACGCGTTGGAGTCAGGCTCGGTGAGACAGAGTATTTTCGCGCCGTGCCTGCGTCCAAGCTCCACGAGCTTCTTCGCGTCGCGCCGTGCTGCTAACGCAGTAATTTCGAAAATTTCCGGAAAACGCGCGCATATGTCGAGTACAGAGCCGCCGACGCTGCCCGTCGCTCCGGTTATCGCGAGACATATCTTATCCGTCACTTATCCCACCAGCTCGAAAATTACAAATGCTAGCGTGCTGTTCACAAGTATGCTGTCGAACCTGTCGAGCATGCCTCCGTGCCCCGGGATTATATTCCCCGTGTCCTTAACTCCTGCCTCACGCTTGAGCACCGACTCTCCAAGGTCGCCGAGCTGCCCGGCGACGCCGCAGAGCAGTCCGAGCAGAAGCAGCGGCATTGGAGGAAAGGAGAATATCAGAGCGAGCAGACCGCCGCACATAAGGCTAGCCGCCGCCCCGCCGGCGAAACCCTCCCATGTCTTATGTGGGCTGACCTGGCTGCAAAGCGGCGTCCTGCCGAGATGGCTGCCCGTAAAATAGGCCGCGACGTCACAGCACCACGTGCAGAAAAAGAGCGTGAGCAGAAACATCGCGCCGTGCTCGCGCATACGTATCAGCATCATGAAGGTCCACGGCAAGACGATGTAGACGATGCCCCCTACCGTCGCTCCTACCGATGCGAGCGCGTCGCTCTCGCCAGAAACCTGACGGCGCAGGACCTCGAGGAACAGCGCTATGAAGGCGACGGCCGATATGGAGCATAGTATCGACGTCAAATCCATGAGGCCTAGCGATGTGCCGAATAGGATAAAGACCGCCGCCCCCATAACTAGCCGCGGCGACGAATGGACGCGCGGCGACTGGAGTTTGTGG
>URAG01000041.1 GCA_900545755.1 uncultured Cloacibacillus sp.
ATAAAAGATAAGTTCAAAGACTGGCTTTTCGGCGACATGGCGCGGCGCGAGGTGCTTGTCGAAAAATACAACAGCATCTTCAATACGACGAGGCCTAGAGAATACGACGGCTCGCATATCACATTTTCCGGCATGAACCCGGAGATACGGCTGACGAAGCACCAGCGGGACGCGATAGCGAGGATACTTTACGGCCCGAACACGCTGCTCGCCCACGTCGTCGGAGCCGGGAAGACATTTGAGATGGTTGCCTCCGCGATGGAAAGCAAGCGGCTCGGCCTATGCCGCAAGAGCATGATAGTCGTTCCGAACCATCTCACGGAACAGACGGCATCTGAGTTTATGAAGTTATACCCCGCCGCGAATATACTCGTGACGACGAAGCGCGACTTTGAGACGAAAAACCGCAAGACCTTCTGCGCGAGGATCGCGACAGGGGAATATGACGCTGTAATTATAGGTTTCTCGCAGTTTGAAAAAATCCCGGTGAGCGAAGAGCGTCAGGAACGGTACATCCAGCAGCAGATAGACGACATCGTTTTCGGCATAGATGATATGAAACAAAGCGACGCGCCGCGTTACTCGGTGAAGCGTCTCGAAAAAATGAAAATCTCTCTCGAAGCAAAGCTCAAAAGTCTGCACGAGCGTATGGACGCGAGAAAAGACGACGTCATTACTTTTGAGGAGCTTGGGGTGGACAGGCTTTATATAGATGAAGCGCACAACTTCAAAAATCTTATGGTTTACACCAAGATGCAGAACGTAGCCGGGATATCCACGAGCGATGCTCAGAAGAGCAACGACTTATATCTCAAGTGCCGCTATATAGACGAGATAACCGGCGGGACGGGGATAATATTCGCGACCGGCACGCCGGTCAGCAACAGTATGGTAGAGCTTTACACGATGCAGCGCTATCTCCAGCTCAATGAGCTCGAGAAACACGGGCTTACGCATTTTGACGCTTGGGCCTCCACTTTCGGGGAAACGATCACATCTATAGAGCTTTCGCCGGAGGGCAACGGCTATCGTGCGCGGACGCGTTTCTCTAAATTTTTCAACCTTCCGGAATTGATGGCCATGTTCCGCGAAGTGGCAGATATAAAGACCGCCGATCTTCTGAATCTGCCGGTGCCGGAGGCGCACTTCGAAAACGTGGCCGTTCCGCCCACCGGCGAACAGCTCAAAATGATAGAAAAGCTCGCTGAACGGGCCGAAGACGTCAGGAACAAGCGCGTCGAGCCGTGGCAGGACAACATGCTTAAGATTACCTCAGACGGCAGGAAGATAGGCCTAGACCAGAGGCTTATGGACTGCGGGCTCGACGACGACCCTGACAGCAAGGTCAACTCCTGCGTCCGCAACGTGCTTCGGATATGGGAAGAAACGAAGGAGCAGAAGTCCACGCAGCTCATATTCTGCGACTTTTCCACTCCGTCCAAGGAATTCAATTTATACGACGATATCAAAGCCAAGCTGATAAAGGCCGGAGTGCCCGAGAACGAAATAGCTTTTATCCACGACGCGAATACGGAGGTAAAAAAGGCGGCTTTGTTTTCAAAGGTGCGCGCGGGCAATGTCCGCGTCCTTATGGGAAGCACGCAGAAGATGGGAGCCGGGACTAACGTGCAGGAGCGGCTCGTAGCCTCACACGATTTAGACTGCCCGTGGCGGCCCGCGGATCTCGAACAGCGCGCTGGACGCATAATCCGTCAGGGAAACCGCAATAAGGAAGTCTACATCTACAGGTACGTCACAGAGCGCACATTCGACGCATACCTGTACCAGACGATCGAAAACAAACAGAAATTCATCGCCCAGATAATGACGAGTAAGAACCCGCTGCGCAGCTGCGGGGACGTGGACGAGTCGGTTCTGCAATACGCCGAGGTCAAAGCGCTCTGCGCCGGAGACCCGAGGATAAAAGAAAAAATGGATTTGGACGTTCAGGTGGGACGGCTTCGGATGCTTAAGTCGGCCTATCAAAACAATAGGTATGACCTTGAGCACAAGGTCGCTGTAGCTATTCCCAAAGAGCTCGCTGAGTGCAGGGACGTCGTAGAGAAGCTCAAGGGAGACGCCGAGCACCTGACACGCAATACGCACGACGATAACGAGGAGAAGTTCTCGCCTATGAGCTCGACTCTTTTCAACAAGGTATGCACGACGAGAAAGTCAGCGGGCGAAACCATCCTTATGGCGAAAGAACTCGCCAAGCAGGACGAGCCCATCCGCATAGGGGAGTATAGGGGGTTTGCGATGTATCTCACCTACCGCACTTTCGGCGGCGAATATGTGCTTACGCTTCACCGCGAAGGCGGCGTACAGCACCACGTTACGCTCGGCAGCGACGCCGTCGGCTGCGTCACCCGCGTCAACAACGCGCTGAACGAGATACCGAAGGCGCTTGAAGTCGAGCAAACGCGGCTTGAAGAACTGAACCGCAAGCTCGAAGGATATTCCAAGGAGTTGGGTAAGCCGTTTGCATACGAGGCTGAGCTTGAGGAGAAATCCAAACGACTGAACGAGCTTGATACGCTTCTCAACCTCGACAGTGCGAGATGCGGAAAACACGAGGATATCGCGATTCCGCAGCCTGCGGCGGCGGAAGAGGTCTCCGACGACGCGTTTTTATCCAACGACTATCCGTGCCGCATAGAGCTGGACGGCGAGGTCTTCGGCTCAGCGTCGCAGGCGTATCTCTATTTCATGTGCAAAGAACAGGACGACCGTGAAAAGGTGCTCGCAGCCGCGTCTCCTTCGGAGGCGCAGGCAGCCGTCGTAGGCGCGCCGGTGCGCGACGGATGGTATTTTTCGGGGAGCCTGGACGCGATGAAAGACGTCGTAGAAGCAAAATTTACGCAGAATCCTGAGCTTGCGGCGAAACTCGCCGCATCGGACGATAGCGCGCTCACGTACAAAAACGGAGGACAGGGCAAATTCTGGAGCGTCGACGCGAACACCGGGGAGGGAGAGAACCATCTTGGCAAGATACTGATGCTGGTCAAGGAACACATCGCCGATTTAAGGAATCTCAACGGAAATGCAACGGCCCGCGCGCTGGAAGAGTCCGCCAAACACACGCTGCCGCTCACAGCGGACGAGCGCGTCATGTCAACAGCCGTTTCGGTGAGATGCAGGTAACGAAAATGAAATATATTTTTGTATAGAAGGAGATACTGATATGGCAGACAACCGCGAAAAAGAACAGTACGAGCGCAAGACGGAAGACCTGCTTAGCGGGAGCGCTTTCGTCCACAGGTCATACGACAGAGGGAAAACGATAGTTGGGACGATTTCTGGCGAGGTGAAGAAGAGCACGATAACGAAGAAAGATGACGGAACGAAAATCTACACGGCGGCGTTTGACCTGAAGCCGCTACAGGCGAAAGTTCCGGCGATTTCCGTCGATATCCGCAGCATGGAGCCAATAGACATGAGCCCGTTCGAACACGGCGCGCTGCTCGCCGTCACAGGACAGAGATTTCTCGTCACGCCGCGCGATAAAGACGGACACACCGCTGGAGAGCGCAGGCCGGTCCTCTTTGCCAGGTCGGTACACAGCGCCGTGCTCGGAGAAAACAACAGGCCCGAGATAATAGAGACTGTGATCCCAGCAGATAAGATGACGAAGACGGAATTTTACAGAGCGGCGAACGAGCTGCTTACAGGCTATGTTTTCAACAGCAGATACTCTGTTTTTAACGAGCGAATAAGTTACATGACCGACCGCGGCGAGGCTGGACTGTACGGCTACGTCAGCCGCTTTTCCGTATCTTCGCCCAAATACGTCGAAGGGAAGAGGGCTGTAGACGAGGACGGCAGAGCCGAATACGAATACACGAAAGTCGATATGGTGACGAAAGAGCCGATAGACGTTCAATCTTTTATTTCGACTAAAGAGCACCCGCAGCGCCTGAGCCTGAAAGGCGCTTACAGGCTGTTCGACTACAAAGACGCAAACGGGAAGTGGCACAACAACATCGTGACGTTCGAACCGGTGATTTTATCGAAATATATTAAGAAAGAAACAGAGCTGAAAGAACAGAATGAACAGCAGGTACAATCCAAAGCTATGCGCAGATAGCAGGTTTGAATTCCCTGTCATTTTATGTTTTGATACAACGCAATATAGGTATATTCTCATATTTCCCGCAAATGAGTATGTTTAAGTATAATATATTTAGAACTTAAAAACATGAGCGGAGGTAACGGCGTGCCGGAAGACAAACTGATTGCGGAAGAAACCGAATACGATTTTAAGGCTGCATTAGAAACAAACAAGCCCAAAAGTTGGTTGAAGAGCGTCAGTGCATTTGCAAACGGCATAGGCGGTACATTGTACTTTGGTGTTGATAATGGCGGTAATATCATCGGATTGAAAAACGCACAAGCTGATGCAGAGAGCATCAGCAGTTTCATAAAGGATCGCATCACGCCATGTCCTGACTTTATTCTTAATTCTATGCGGTATAACGGGAAGGATTATATAGCCTTAAAAGTGTTTTCAGGCAGAGACACGCCCTATTGCCTAAAAGCAGATGGGAGAAAAGAAACTTATATAAGGGTTGGAAACGAAAGCATCCCTGCTCCAGACAACGTGCTCAAAAAGTTGCTGCTGAACGGCGTCAACAAAAGTTATGACGCGTTAATGTCGCCTTATGATTTCAAAGACTATGCTTTTTCAAAGTTGCGCGAACGCTATAAGGCTTTGACTGGTGAAAGCATGGAAGAAAAACTCTTTGATTCTTTTGAAATAAGAGATGCTAATGGAAAACTCACTAACGCGGGTGCATTACTAGCAGACGATTCACCGGTAAGGCACTCAAGGTTGTTTTACACAAGATGGGGTGGGCTTGATAAAAGCGGCGGCCTGGTCGATGCTCTTGATAGTGCTGAGTTTTCTGGCAGTTTGATCATTCTTCTTAACGAAGGGCTCGGTTTTATCAAAAGAAACATGAAAACAATGTGGAAAAAGACCGCCGACTCACGCATAGACATGCCAGACTACTGCGAGCGCAGCTTTATCGAGGGGCTTGTAAACGCGTTGATTCACCGCGATTATCTGATATTAGGTGGCGAGGTACATATTGATATATACGACGACCGCATGACAATCTATTCTCCAGGCGGTATGCCGGACGGGACGATGATACAAGACCGAGATGTCGCTTATGTCGCCTCTACTCGCCGTAACCCGATTCTAGCCGATATTTTCGGACGTCTCGGATATATGGAGCGCCAGGGTAGCGGTCTCAGTAAAATCCGTGACGCATACGAAAGAGCAGCTAATTTCCGGAAAGGACTGGAGCCATCTTTCTATTCAGATCAAACGCAATTTACCGTCACTCTGCCAAACTTGAACTATGGCGTTGTGTTCGATAATGTGGCGATTGAAGAAGGAAACGTGATGATTGATGGCGAAAATGTGTCGTTTGAAAGTACAAATGCGTTGATTATGACGGCGATTGACGGGTTAAAGGTAAACCAGCCAACTAAAGATAAAATTCAAGCTATCTTCCAAAAATTTGGTTTCGCTGTCTTTGGTAGAAAAGATGTCATGGAAATAACGGGGGTAGCACAGACCGCATCTGGCAATCTTATAAACAAGATGAAAGCGGCAGGATTGGTAGAGCCCGTCAGCGGCATGGGAAAGGGAAAATATCGGTTTATTAAGTGAATATAAAATTTTGTATGAATGGCATTTTACTATAAACAAGCTATATCGTTTTATTCACTAGCTATTGTGCGCGCTCACGAGCTCAAGCTCAAACAGCAGCGCCCATGCCGTAACGGCCTACGGTATCAGCGACAGGCTGTACTCTATTTACAATATTCATGTTAGTTGCCCGCGTTAGTGAGTTGTTGACTAAAATGTAGAAGTTGTGTATCATAAAGTTACAATTAAATATAAAGATGCAGATGTTCGGGAATCAGGTGTGAAACCTGAGCGGCCCCGCCACTGTGACCGTGACGACGCGCAAAGCCACTGGATTTTCCCCGGGAAGGCGCGCAGGTAGGATGAACGGAAGTCAGGAGACCGGTCTGCAAGGCTTAGGTGGCAATCTCTGCGCGGGCGGAGATTGTCAGAAGTGTTTTTTGAGGTCGTGTACACGCCTTCAAAGTAGCCTATGTTACGGATCGCCCGCGGGGCGGTCTTTTTTTTGCCCGCCGCCGTAATGGAGAGGAAGGGAACGTATGCCGTGGAAGAAACCGGAGTAAAGCGTGAGGATTATCCTCGTGTGCCGTTCGGAGAGTTTGCCGAACCAAGTCGCGAGGAATGGTATGCGGAAGCGAACTCCGCGCTGAAGGGCGCGCCGTTTGACAAAAAAATGTATACGGAGACTTACGAGGGGATTCTGCTTAAACCGATCTATAATCTCGAGGACGCTGAGTCGTTTCTGAAGCTTGGCGGCTTTCCTGGAGAAGCGCCTTTCCTTCGTGGTACGAGGAGCTCCGGTTATATCGCTTCGCCGTGGAACGTTTCACAGGGCGTCGGTGAGGTTATTCCAGAGGCCGCCGCGGAGGCTGCAAAGCGCGAGCTTGAGCACGGCGCGACAGTTGCAAACTTCGGGCTTGACGAATGTACGCTGCTTGGGGCCGACCCGTCGCCGGAGATTTTCACGGGAGATTACCGCGGGCTCTCTCTTACTACGTTGCGCGATGCGGAAACGGTTTTTTCAGGCTTTGATTTTTCAAAAACGCCCGTCTACATCTACGCGGGAGCTTCGGCCGTGCCAATGCTCGGCCTTTTCGGGGCGCGGGCGAGGGCGGCGGGCGAGAGGGCTTCGCTTGCTTCAGCGCGCGGCTGCATAGGCGCGGACCCGCTCGGCGAGCTCGCGCGGCGCGGGACACTGCCCGTCCCTATCGACGAGCTTTACGACGAGATGGCGCTTGCCATCGAATGGGCGGAGCTGAACGTGCCGGGGATAAAGACGATAGCGATACAGGGCGCGGCCTATCATGACGGCGGCGCGAGCGCTGTGCAGGAGACGGCATACGTCGTGAGCGCTGCGATAGCCTATATGCGCGCGCTGAAGTGCAGGGGAATCGAGCCGGAACGTGTGGCGAGGCAGATAAAATTCAGCTTTTCCGTCGGTACAAACTTCTTTATGGAAATAGCGCGGCTTCGTGCGGCGCGCGCGGTGTGGGCGCAGGTTGCGGAGGCGTTCGGCGTGCCGCCGGAAGAGGCCAAGCTTGACGTGCTTGCGCGCACTTCGCGCTTCACCGAGACGGTTTACGACCCCTACGTGAATATACTGCGCGCGACGACGCAGGCCTTCTCGTGCGCGGTCGGCGGCGCGGACGACATGCAGGTTGGATGTTTCGACGGCGCGGTGCGCCCCGAGACGGAGTTCTCGATGCGCGTCGCGCGCAACATACAGATAATGTTACAGAAGGAATTCGACATGCTTCAGCCTGTGGATCCGGCTGGCGGCTCTTGGTACGTCGAGCGACTCACGCAGCAGTGCGCAGCGAAGATATGGGAACTTATACAGTCTGTAGACGGCGAGGGTGGCCTCTACGCCGCGCTCAAAAAAGGCTCTGTGCAGGACGCGGTCGGCAAGGTTTTCCAGAAACGACTGAAAAATCTCGCCTTCCGTAAAGACCGCGCCGTCGGCACGAACATGTATCCGAACATACTGGAGAAGCCGCTTGAGGACACGTCGCCGAAGGGCGCGGAGCTTTACGCGGCGCGCCGCGAGGCGATAGACAAATTCCTCGAAGTTTCGGAGCGCCGCCACGCGGCGGAGCTTCTGGCGAATCTGCACGAGGCGGTGAACGCGGGAGGCGGCGGCTTCGTGGAGCGCGTCGCCGAGGCGTTCATGTCGGGTGCGACGATAGGCGAGGTGCGCCGCGCTCTCGACGACGGTTTCGAGGGCGAGGAGACGGCGCGCGCGATAGGCGTCCACCGCTGGACGGAGGAGATAGAGGAGCTGCGCCGCCGTACCGAGGACTACATGGCGAAGACCGGAAAGACTGTGAAAATTTTCCTCGCGAACATGGGGCCAGTGCCGCAGCACAAGGCTCGCGCGGATTTCAGCGCTGGCTTCATGGAGGTCGCGCACTTCGACGTGATACGCAGCGACGGATTTTCCTCGCCCGAGGATGCCGCGAAGGCCGCCGCGGAGTCGGGGGCCTGCGCCGCGGTGATATGCTCGACGGACGACACCTATCCCGAGCTCGTGCCGCCTGTCGCCTCAGGCATAAAGGCCGCCGCGCCGGATATGATGGTTTTCGTCGCGGGAGCGCCCGCGGCTGAATATAAGGACTCGTACCTGGACGCCGGAGTGGACGGCTTCATCCACGTAAAGGCGAACTGCCTCGAAATTTTGGGACAGATACAGGATATTGCGATGGGCGGCAAAGAAGCGGAGGCGCGTTAAAATGGCCGAAAGATACCCGGATTTCACAAAAATACCGCTCGACATGAGCCCGCGCAGGCCAGTGTCGTTCGAGGAATGGAAGAAAAAGGTCGAACGCGAGACGGGAAAGCCCTTCGAGAGCCTCATGCGCAGGACGATGGAGCAGATAGACGTAGCACCGCTCTACACCGAGGCCGACTACGAGGGCATGACGCACCTGAAATACACGGCGGGCATCCCCCCCTTCCTGCGCGGGCCGTACCCGACGATGTACGTCACGCGCCCGTGGACGGTGCGCCAGTACGCGGGATTCTCGACAGCGGAAGAAAGCAACGCATTTTACCGCCGCAACCTCGCTGCGGGGCAGAAGGGGCTTTCGATAGCCTTCGACCTCGCGACGCACCGCGGCTACGACTCGGATCACCCGCGCGTCGTCGGCGACGTGGGCAAGGCGGGCGTCGCTGTGGACTCGATACTCGACATGGAGATACTTTTCTCGGGCATCCCGCTCGGGCAGATGTCCGTCTCGATGACGATGAACGGCGCGGTGCTTCCAGTCATGGCCTTCTACATCGTCGCGGCGGAGGAGCAGGGCGTCGACAAGTCCGTCCTCTCCGGCACGATACAGAACGACATACTCAAAGAATTCATGGTGCGCAACACCTACATCTACCCGCCCGCGCCTTCGATGAGGATAATCGGCGACATATTCGCCTACACCTCGAAGAACATGCCTAAGTTCAACAGCATAAGCATCTCGGGCTACCACATGCAGGAGGCTGGGGCGACGGCGGACATCGAACTCGGCTACACGCTCGCCGACGGCCTCGAATACATCAGGACGGGGCAGGCCGCGGGCCTCGGTGTAGACGATTTCGCGCCGCGCCTCTCCTTCTTCTGGGCGATGGGCAAGAACTACTTCATGGAAGTGGCGAAGATGCGCGCGGGACGGATGCTCTGGGCCAAGATAGTTAAGCAGTTCAACCCGAAAAAGGCGAAGTCGATGGCGTTGCGCACGCATTCGCAGACCTCGGGCTGGAGCCTCACGGAGCAGGACCCGTTCAACAACGTCGCGCGCACCTGCATAGAGGCGATGGCGGCGGCGCTCGGACACACGCAGTCGCTGCACACCAACGCGCTCGACGAGGCGATAGCCCTGCCGACGGACTTCTCGGCGCGAATAGCGCGCAACACGCAGCTCTACATACAGGACGAGACGAGCGTCTGTAAGGTCATAGACCCGTGGGGCGGCTCGTACTACGTCGAGGCGCTCACCGACGAGCTGATACGCCGCGCATGGGCGCACATCCAGGAGGTCGAGTCGCTCGGCGGGATGTCGAAGGCGATAGAGACGGGGCTTCCGAAGATGCGCATAGAGGAGGCCGCTGCGCGCCGTCAGGCACGCATAGACTCCGGCAGCGAAAAGATAGTCGGCGTCAACTGCCTGCGCCTCGAACACGAAGACCCGATAGACATCCTCGAAGTCGACAACACCGCGGTGCGCGAGGCGCAGCTCGCGCGTCTCGAAAAATTACGTGCGAACAGAGACCAGGATGAGGTAGAGCGCCGTCTCGACGCAATAACGAAATCTATGGAGACGGGCGAGGGTAACCTTCTTGAACTCGCGGTCGAGGCCGCGCGCGCGAGGGCGAGCCTCGGCGAAATCTCCTACGCTATAGAAAAAGTGGTCGGGAGGCATCAGGCCGTGATACGCTCAATATCGGGCATATACAGCAGCGAATTTGCCGACGAGGAAATAATAGAAGAAGTCAGGAAAATGACCGACGACTTCGAGAAACGTGAAGGCCGCCGTCCGCGCATAATGGTCGCGAAGATGGGGCAGGATGGACACGACCGCGGCGCGAAGGTCGTCGCGACCGCCTACGCCGACATGGGATTCGACGTCGACGTGGGGCCGCTCTTCCAGACGCCCGAGGAGACCGCGCAGGACGCCGTCGACAACGACGTGCACATCGTCGGCATGAGCTCGCTCGCCGCGGGGCACAAGACCCTGCTCCCGCAGCTCGTTGAAGAGCTGAAGAAGCGTGGGCGCGGCGACATAATGGTCGTCGCGGGAGGCGTTATCCCGGCGCAGGACTACCAGTTCCTCTACGACCACGGCGCAGCGGCGATATTCGGCCCCGGCACCGTCATTCCCGTCGCGGCGAAGGAAATGCTGACGATACTCAACAAGCGTCTCGCGGAGGCGCAGGGATAAAATGGGCGGCGGAACGGCGGACACGCGCCGCGCGGACGAAATCGGACGCACGGCCCCCGAATGGAGGCCGGAGGGCGCGGGCACGGAATTCGCCTGCTCCGTCATGTCCGGCGTGAAAGCCCGGGCCGTCCCGCGCGAATACACGGGCGCACCCGCCGCGAGGCCGGCAACCGCCGAAGACTACGCGCGCGGCATAACGGCGGGCGACCGCGTGACGCTCGCGCGCGCGATAACAGTGATAGAAAGCAACGCGCCGAAGCACTTCGAGCTCGGGCAGGAGATAATCCGGCTCGTGCTGCCGCGCACGGGGCGCGCCATGCGCGTCGGCATAACGGGCATCCCGGGCGCGGGAAAAAGCACATTCATCGAAGCGCTCGGCACGCGCCTCTGCGGCGAGGGGCACAAGGTCGCCGTGCTCGCCGTCGACCCGTCGAGCTCGCTCACCAAAGGCAGCATACTCGGCGACAAAACGCGTATGGAAAAGCTCGCGCGCGAGAAAAACGCCTTCATCCGCCCCTCGCCCTCGGGCGGCTCGCTCGGCGGCGTAACGCGCAAAAGCCGCGAAACGATGCTGCTCTGCGAGGCCGCGGGCTACGACACGATACTCGTCGAGACCGTCGGCGTCGGGCAGAGCGAGACCGCCGTGCGCTCGATGGTAGACTTCTTCCTCGTCGTCGTGATAACTGGCGCGGGCGACGAGCTTCAGGGCATCAAAAAGGGAATAATAGAGCTCGCCGACGCGATACTCGTCAACAAGGCGGACGGCGGCAACAAGCTGCGCGCGATGACTGCGCGCGCGGACTACGAACAGATCCTGCACTATCTGCGCCCAGCCACGGAAGGCTGGAGGACAGGCGCTTACACGTGCTCGTCGCTGACGGGCGAGGGAATAGACGAAATATGGAACGTCGTCGAAAAATTCAGGGAGACGACGGAACACTCGGGATTTTTCCAAAAGCGCCGCGCAGAACAGACAATAGAGTGGGTACGCGCGATGGCGGAAGAATACATAAAAAACCGCGTCGCTGGAAACGCGGAGCTCGCAGAGCGCCGCGAGGAAATAGAAAGGCAGGTGATTGCCGGAGCCGTAACTCCGACCGTGGCGGCGAAAGCCGTGATAGACGAGATGGAGGGGCTGTTGTTCAAATAAGCGCCGCGCCGCGCAGGACATAAAGGCGCACATGTAGGACGCAAAAGCACACACACTCCCTCCGCCGTACCCGCGGCGGGGGGAATCTAAAAGCTGTTATCGGGGCATCCGCCTGCCCCGTTTACAGATAAATCATTCCTTTCTAAGCTTGACCCCGCGCATTCATTGCGCGGGGTCACATTATATTAGTCATCAGTTTTACTAAAAACGAGCTAAGCTTCAGTATCCAGCATACAAGAAAACTGTGCCATGGAAAGTTCCTATAAAGATGTTTGTGATTAACTTAGCGGTAATGATTTAGTATTTTACAATATGTTATATATTCAACCCAAGATATTGATTTCCGTTCTCCGTTTTTACAACGCCACATATATATCTGTTTAACTCAAAGACATAAATTAAAGAAAGGCAAATAAAAGCCTACCGTTGTACCCTAGACTCATAGCTAAACGGCTTCCCGTAATTTAAAAACGCAACAAAAAACATAAGGCATTTGGCTCCGTATCAACAGCACGTAGACAACCTAGTATATCGCCGATATTTTATTAAAATAATTACTAGCTGTTTATGCTGAAAGAGAAGGGAACTCTTACACGGATAGTACCGCGGCTATTAAATTTCCAACCTTTCAAAGCTCTCATCGCAGAATCGTCAAGACGGCTGTGACCACTTGAACTTTCGAGTTCAACTGATGTTACTGAGCCGTTCTCAACGAGCGCTATTATAACGACAGTTCCTTCTTCGCGGCGCTTGCGCGAAAAGAGCGGGTATTCGGGTGTTACTTTTTTCAGGACCTCAAGCTCTGATAGGTTGGCGATACCGCTTCCCGTGCCCACACCAACGCCAGAGCCTCCGCCAGTACCGCCGCCGCTTCCTCCTCCGAGTCCTTCACCACGTCCGGTATCACCTCCCGCTTCAGCGTTTTCTCCGCCTCTCTGTACATCGGGAAGAATATTCGTCTGTGGGGCGACGGCGTCTCCCTCATGCCGTATGCTGTTTCCCTTTATAGCAGGAGCATGAGTTATGGTTTGTGTTTCTTTAGGTTTAACTACAGGAGCTGCTTTCTTTATTTTCGGCGAAGTTTTTGCTTTAACCGATTTTACCGACTTTGCGCGCTCGAGCGAAGACTTTTGGGAGGAAAACACTCTTGCTTGAGACGCTGGTTTACCCCCGCCGCCACCGCCGGAACTGTGCGGCCCCGGCAAGGTTACAAGGCGTACAGACATCACCGGATTTTCTTCCAATTGGCGCTCAGGCACAGACTTTAAGACAAAAAACAGCGCAAGATGAATAGAAAGGCTGAGTATCACAGCTACGCGCCATCGTCCCCGTTCTCCTACGCTCATTCAGCCCGACCTCCTGAAAGCAACAACCCGGCTGAGCTTACGCCTTGGCTGCGCAGCAGCGAGAGAATGGAAGCTACATCGCCGTAAGGTACTCCTTCGTCTCCGGCAATGAGTATTTCCCGTCCTTTCTCCATCTCAGCCGCATTAGAAAGCTCGTCTCTGCTTATTTCTTGCCCGTTCCAATAAAGTTTTTTGTCTGTGGCGACGGTCAGGACGACGGCTCCCCGCGTGTCTGCGGAATCGCCGTCACCCTGCGGCAGGTTTACGTCCAGCTTTCCCTGGACGAACGAGGCGGTGAGCACAAAGAATATGATGAGCATAAAAAGGACGTCTATAAGCGGGGTTATGTCGATATCAACTCCGCAGCGTTTTTTCCCTTTTCTCATGATCTGCGCTTCCTGTGCAGGTGCAGCACCCAGTCGGCTCCGCGCTGTAATTTTTCTTCTTCACTGTCTATCCTTGAATTCAGCAGCCCATTTATGAATATAACCGGTATAGCGACAGTAAGCCCCGCGACCGTCGTGTAGAGCGCTTTCCAGATGCCGCCCGTTACGGCTTCCGCGCTGATCTGCCCTCCCATGTGCAGGGAGCCAAACATTTCAACCATGCCGAGAACGGTTCCCAGCAGCCCGAGAAGCGGCGAGAGCTTGCCGACCATCTCGAGTATGAACAGATGTTTTTCCCATCTGTATATCTCGCGCCGTATGCTTTCTTCGGTGAGAAGCTTCATGTCCTCGCGCTCCGCATCCCATTGGGAGAGCGCATCCGCAAACAGGCGTGCAAGCGAGCTGTCCGCCGACTGAAGCTCGGCTTTTCCATGCTCGCCGCGGACGGCTGAAGCGAAAATGCGTTCAAGTTCCTCTGCACTGCCGGACGCCCTGCGGAAGAACATAAGACGCTCTATCACCACGGCGAGCGCGACGACGGACAGCGCCGCTATGATCCACATTATGCTTCCGCCTTCGTTCATGTAATTAAGCATGTAAATCCTCCTTTGCCATTTCGCTGGCGAATTTTCTCAGAAAATCTACGGATGTTCCGTAATCGTCTTCAAAAACCTCGATCGTCATAATGCGCTCCCCTCCGTCGGAAGCCAGTATCTTCAGCACGCGCGACAGAAGCCCCTTGTCGAAATAGGTCATAGCGCTGTGATCCACCCCGTCCGGCTTCACTCCGTGAATATGCAGCACGCGCGTCGCGCTGAGGTATTTCGTGAGCAGCTCTTCGACCGGATAGCCGTACATCACGAGATGTCCCACGTCTATGCAGGCGGAAATGCCTGTTTCGGCGATGACGGGCCACAGATACCCGAAGTTGAAGTCCAGCGTCTCGGCGCATATCAGCTTTCTATCGTGCGCGGCTCCTGCGATGCGTCCGGCGGATCCCGCAGTCAGTTCGCGCCAGCGCTCCATATCAGCGCTCGGGACGGTTCCGTACCGTTCTCCGCATAGGTGCAGCACGTAGGCGTAAGGATTCAGACAGTCGAAGAGCTCCATTATTCTTAAGCACGAATCCTCACAGCGCCGTCTCTCGGATGCGTCAAGCGACATACAGACGTTTTCCGCAAAATGCACGGTGCAGCTCATACCGAGCTCGAGCTTCAGCTCGGCAAGCGCGCGCACTTCGTCTTTGGAGGGGATGTTCGAACCGTAAGCGTTGTCAAAGAGCACAAGCTGCATATCGTCGACATCGCGCGAAAGCTCGCGCAGATTTCCGGCGAATCCGTCGTGGACCACCCACGAAGTCCCGCCGAAGCGTACGCCTGGGAATCTGAGCCGCTCCATCTATCCGTTCCCCCGGATCACAAGCCAGATGAAGAAGAGCGCGCCGAGCGACGAAGTTAGAATCCCGACGGGCAGCTCAGCGGGAGCCCACAGCGTTCGCGCGGCGGCGTCGCACAGGACAAGGAAAGCCCCGCCTGTAAAAACGCAGAGGACGGACAGGCTGCGGTGTTCGCCCCATCCGGCCAGCCTGCGGCAGATATGTGGGCACATAAGTCCGACGAAGCCTATCGGGCCGCAGAGCGCGACGTTGACGCCGACCGCAAGCGAAACAGCGAGGAAAAGAAAACGCCGCAGGGCCTTTACGGAAACGCCGCGGCTGGCGGCGAGCGTCTCGCCGCATACGAGCAGGTCGAGCTGCGGGCCGACGGCCCAGCCTGTGAGCGCGATGAAAATAAAACCGGGGAGAGAGACGAGAGGCGGAACGCAGCCGATAGTATCCAGCCCGCCCATAGTCCAGCGCATCATGCGGAACGAGTCGGTATAGCCTCCGGTGTACTGGATAATCATATTGAGGCTGCCGCACAGAAAGTTCAGCGCGATGCCTGACAGCAGCAGCGACTGAGCGGAAAAGCCGCCGCGCTTAGCCCCTCCTGCCGCGTAGAGCGCCGCGACCGCTGCGAAAGCGCCCAGGAAGGCCGCGCAGGCGCCTCCGCTTATAACGCCGAGGAAGGCCGACGCAAATCCGAGGCGGATATACAGCACCGCGCCTAGAGCCGCTCCTGACGAGACGCCGAGCATATCCGGCGAGGCCAGCGAATTTCTGAAAAGAGCCTGAAAAATCAGGCCGCATACCGACAGCGTCGCGCCGGTCAGCCATGCAAGAAGGACGCGGGGGACGCGCATCTCCCACAGGATCTGACTGGCAGGCGTCCCATGCACGAAGGCGCTGTGAAGATCTATCGAAGCCGCGCCGAAGAACGGAGCCGCGGCAAGAACCACAAGCGACGTCAGAGCCGCGGCGCAGATACTCCGCTTCATCCGGCAAGCCCTTTCGGGACGGCGTAGGGTATACGTCCGGCGGCGCTGCTGAAAAGCTCGAACTCCGTGCCGAAGATTTCGCTGAGCTTCCCGCCGTAGATCAAATCCTCCGGCAGTCCCTGCCACACGGAGCGCCCGTCCTTCACTGCGAGGATCTCGTCAGCGCCGTGCAGCGCGAGATTCACGTCGTGAGTGACCATTACCACGGTCTTGCCCTCTTTTTTATTGAGCCGCCCGATAAGGGCGGCGGCCTCCGCCTGATGGCGGTAGTCGAGATAGCTTGTAGGCTCGTCGAGGAAGAGGATGTCCGTCTCCTGCGCGAGAGCCGCCGCTATGAAAGCGCGCTGACGTTCGCCGCCGGAAAGAGTGCAGAGCCTGCGTTCCGCAAGAGAGGCCACTCCGGCGGTCTCAAGCGCCGCGTCGACGGCCGCGCGCTCCTCCGCGGACTCGCCGCCAAGCACAGGACGAAGCGCGAATCGCGACATTGAAGCGAACTGGCGCACCGTATAGATAAGACCTTCGCCGCTTCCCTGATGCACCCACGCGATACGGCGCGGCTGGGGGCGCGGAGTCATCGAAGCGACGGGCTCGCCGAACAGTCGCACGTCGCCCCGCCAGCCGCGTATAAGTCCGCCGGCGCACTTGAGCAGCGTGCTCTTGCCCGCTCCGTTCGGGCCGACGATGCAGAGAAAACCGCCTGCTTCAACCGAAAAGGAGACGCCGCGCAGAATCCGGGCATTCCCGACGGTGAACGAAAGGCCGCGAACGGTCACGGCCTTCTCTGCGGTCATAGATCGGCCTCCGGATGGACAGCCGCGGCGAAGGCTTTCAGTATCTCCGTAATACGCGGCCCCGGGCGCAGGTAGACAGTACCGCGCAGGACGGAGACGCGCCCGTCGCGCACGGCCCTCACCTTCGGGCCGGAAAGCCACTGTCCGCGCAGCCGCCCGGAATCGAACAGCTCATCCGAATCTGAATTGTCGGGAGAATGATAATAGGCGCTGTCGCCTACCAGATCTATTACGACCTCCGGATCGAGAGAGACAAGCCCTTCCGCCGATATCCGGGGATAAGCGGCGGACGTGCCGGTAAGCGCGTTCACGCCTCCGGCGAGGGTTATAAGCTCGTCATAAAACGTATTTTTCCCCGCCGCGTAGAAAGTGGAGATGCGCGGCTCGCCCAGCTCGCGCGATATGCAGAGCAGCACAGAGCGCGGCGGAAGGCCGGAGAGCGCGGAAGAAATGCGCGCTATTTCCTCCTTCATGCCGCCGACGACGCGCGCGGCCTCGGCCTCCGCGCCGCAGAGCCGGCCCAGCTCCGTTATCGACGCGCAGATGTCCTCGACGCTGTTCTGCCGGACGACCGCGTAGGCGACTCCGAGCTTTTTCAGGTCGCCTTCGTATTGCAGATGAAGGTCGGAAATCACGACAAAATCGGCCCCGCTTGAGGCGATCGCCTCGAAATTCACCCCGCTGAAGCCGCCTATCTTCGGCTTTGAAAGAGCTTCGGCCGGATAATCGCAGAACTCCGTGACGCCTGCGATATTATCTCCCTGCCCGAGCTCGAACAGGATCTCGGTGCCGACGGGACTTAAAGAAATTATTCTTTTAGGTGTGGCTTCTACGGGAGAAGAGAATAAAAATATAAGCAGCAATAAAAGCGAAACAATTATCGACGATTTACGAAACACCGTGTTTCCTCCTTAAAACGGCATCTGAGACGGCGGGAAAAACCGCCCGTAATGAGTAAACCGTAATCATTCATTACGGGCGGCCGTCTGCCAAAATACCGCTGCTCTATGATTGATTCAGCAATATTACCGTTTGATGTGCCTGATTATAACAGGCACAAAAGCCAGAGCCAGAATAGCGGAGCCGCCCCATCCGCTGTTGCATCCGCCACCGCCGCCACCTCCGCCGTTGCCATCATCGGTTGTGGGAGGTGGTGTTTCTTCTGAATCTCCAGACATAGAGCCTCCGTTGTCAACAGCGGCAAAGGCAGATATATTTCCCCTAAGAGCATCGCTGTTGAACTCTGTCCAATTCGAACCGTCATAACGCCAAATGCTGTATCCGGCGGCCACCCAAAGGTATTTAGTGGCTTCGTCGTAAACAAGGCCGACTCGATAGCCGTAATCCCCTGTGAACTCGCGCACCAGTTCTCCAATGTCGCCTTCTTTAAGTTTATCTTCCGTTGTTTCGTACAGCCTTATGCTGTAACCAGCTGCGTATTCATCTTGTGAAGTCCATTTTGCGGCCTGGATATAAATTTTATCACCAGCAAATATTATGGAATTGAACATATGGCTGAATGTGGCGTCGACGCTGTTTACGTCTTCGGCCGTGACCAGGGTCTTGACTTCCATTGTGTCGAGGTCGACTGCTTCTATGCGCGATTCGGTATTCCAGCTGTCGCCGAAGGGCTGGACTCCGCCCAGCGTAGCCACGTAAAGCTCGCTGCCTTTCAGACAGTATGCGCCGGGCGTAAAACCGTCCAGGTTTTTCCCTTCCATCGTCACGGCGGCGACCTGGTTTAAATCTTTATCGAGCTTGACAAGTTCATTGAGGCGGTATGAGCCGCTTGTCAGATTCCAAGGGTCGTCGCTTCCGGTAAATATGCCGTACAGGCTGCCGTTATAGGCGACCAAAGCCTCGCCGTGCCCGTCGTACTTAGAGTCGTTATGGTAGTATTCGTATTTTAAGTCCTGTTTGTAGACATCGCCGGCTGTGGTAATACGGCTCACTATAGGAATATCGTAGGCCGTTGCGTACAGATTGCCGTCCAACTCGACGAGCGCTCT
>URAG01000042.1 GCA_900545755.1 uncultured Cloacibacillus sp.
CGGAAGATATGAGCCGGATAGGCGATATTGAGGGACACGGCACACACGTCGCGGGCATAATCGGCGCAGTGGGCGACAACGCGCTCGGCGTAGCTGGGATAAACTGGCGCGTGCGCATCATGGCGGTCAATGTATTTTCAGCCGGAATATTCGGCAGCTCAGCGGAGACGAGCGACATCATACGCGGCATAGACTTCATAATCGCGGCGAAGAACGCGGGCGTAAACATACGCGCGGCGAACATATCGCTCGGCAGCTGGTTCGAGCCGTCCGAGATGGAGGGCAGCGCATACGACTACAAGATAAAAGAGCTAAGCGACGCTGGGATCGTCACAAGCCTCGCCGCCGGCAACGACGGGCAGGACATCGACGCTCCTACGGATTCGGCAGCGCGCGGCAAACGGTTCTACCCCGCCGCTTTCCGCCACGAAAACACAATCTCAGTCGGCGCGCTGATGCAGAACGCTGACGGCACGCTCGTTCCCGACACGCCAGGTAACGGGGGGCGGGGCTACAGCGACTACAGCACGAGCGGCGAATGGGTCGATATCTTCGCGCCGGGCACGGCGATATACTCCACGTGCAGAACCGCCCAACTGATGAACCGGCAGACGTTCGACGCTTCCGGCTACGTTTCCGCAAGCGGCACGTCGATGGCGGCGCCCCACGTCGCCGGAACGGCCGCGCTGCTCGCCTCGCTGATGCCCGAAAAGAGCGCCGCGGAGATAAAGAAGATGATACTCGACGGAGCGGACGGAAACATAGCGAAGGAAGGCTATTCGCGTTATGGCGCGCTCGACGCTTACGGCGCGTGGAAACAGGGCGCTTACGCTGAAGATACGACTCCCGTAGAGCCGGGAGAAACAGGCGGAGCCGTCGCGATGCGTGCGGACATTGAATTGACAAAAGACGACGTAGCCGAATTCTTTGCCGAAGACGCGCTTCACGAGATAGACGACATGCTCTACCTCGACGCCGAAATCGTCGAAAAAGCCGTCGAAAACATCGGCGCGGGCAAAACCGCGGCTGAGATAGCGCTCTTCCCGGTCTTCACCGCGCGAAGCAGCGAACTCGCAGAAGGCGGCGTCGGAGCGGTCGCCTTCTTAGTAGGCGGCGGCGCCTTCGGGGAAGGCAACACGCCCGCCGACATCGCGATATGCAAGGTGAAGCCCGGCGGAACAGCGCTGGAATACAATGAGGCTGGCGCGTCGCCGGAGGATGGGACATTCACAGTTACCGAAGAAGACGGCGCAGCGCTCTCAGGCCCATTCGACGCCGGCAAAAACTACAAGATAACGCTATTCATAGCGGACAACGGCGATTACGACCTTGACGGCGCGGCAGGAAGCATCGTCGACCCAACCGCGATAGTCTCCTTCAAAAAGCCCGAGAATCACAGCGGCGGAGGCGGCTGCTCCGCCGGCTACGGCGCGGCAGCGCTGCTTGCGCTGGCAGGCCTTCCGCTTATCGCGCGGAGAAAGAAATAAAAACAAGCCGCCGGGACGCGACACTCCGGCGGCTTTATTCTTTGCCGCAGCCAGCGCGGGGCGCCGCGCGAAACACACAAAACAGGCCGGAGCTTGCGCGCTCCGGCCTGTGTGCGTCCAACGTATTAAATTTTGATTTTCAGCCGCGCCGTTATTTCGCGAAGCCTATCGCGGCGAGCCACTCGGCTACGTCTTCTTTCGTGCTGCGTGCGGAGCTGCCGCCGACGGATAGGACTTCCGTGAATTTCGCGCCGGGGCAGAGCGCTTGCAGGTCGCGATCGCAGTTGGCGACTCCGCCGCCCCCATGCGTCAGGAACTGCGCTACGGTTTTCCCGCTGAAATCGTTGGCCTCCAGGAAAGTCGCGACGGGCATCGGTATCGAGCTCCACCAGTTCGGCGCGCCGATGAACACCGTGTCGTAGTCCGCAAGCCTCTCAATTTTCGCCTGTTTCAGCGCGGGGCGCGCGTTCTCCCGCTGCTCTTCGCGCCCCTTGTCTACCGTAGCGTTATAATCCTGCGGGTAAGGCTCCACAGTCTCTATGCGGAAGACGTCCGCGCCTGTCTGCGCCTGTATCTCCTTCGCGAGCGCCTCCGTGTTTCCGCCCCATGAAAAGTAAACGACGAGGGCTTTGCCTTCCGCCGCCTCGCCCCGTCCGCAAGCAAGAAGGAGCATGAGCGCAAGCGCTGGAAGCATCCCCGCCTTGAATATGCCAAGTATCAGTTTCATTATCATTCTTCCTCCGTTCAATCTGTACATTCTGCGCAAGCCGTGCCGCGCGGCAAAGTTTAGGCGCGCGGCTGCATTTTGCCGCCGCCCTGCGTCCCTTTCATATATTGCTCGTCTGTGACGGGCTCCATCCAATCGACGACGTTTCCGTCGCCGTCAGACTGGCATATAGAAACGTGAGTCATAGCAGCGTGGCGTCGCGCCGTGCCAGTGCTTCACGTCCGGCGGGCATTGAATTACGTCGCCTGGGTAGGCGCGCGTCACTTCTCCGCCCCACGTCCCCGTGAGGCAGACGCCCATCGTCACGACGAGAGTCTGCCCTACCTGGTGCGTGTGCCAGTTGGAGCGCGCGCCGGGCTCGAAGGTCACATAAGCGCCGCTGAATTTCGCAGGGCCTTTCTCGGGGAATATGTTGTCGATGCGCGCCTTGCCGGTAAAGTACTGCGCCGGCCCCTCTACCGACTTGTAGGTTCCCGCGCGGATTATATCCTGCGTCTTGCCGAGGTACTTGTCGTCGTCCGCCGCCAGCGCCGCACCCGCCGCGAGCACCGCAACAGCCGCCGCTGCCGCCGTCATCTTCTTCATCACATTTTTCATAGTTTCCGCCTCCCGTTGAGATTTCAATATTTTTACAGCGCGCCGGAGCGTCTCAGCCCGCAGGCGCGATCAGCCTAATCCGTCAAGCGCGCTCCAAGTCAAGTTCCGCCGCTATTTCACGGCTTCGATGCGCACGCCGCCGCCTAGCGTCGAAATTTTGTCCGCCCCTTCGACGAAGCGCCCGAGCGGCGCCAGGCCGCGCGATTCGCGGAAGGGCTTGTAGAATACCGAAAGGTTGCCCCACGGCGCGTATATCGCGAGATCTCCGGCCTTAGGCGTGAAGCTCTCCGGCGCGCCTTCAGTAGATAATTTTTCTTTGGTGTAGCCGATGCGCTCGACGCCGTTGAAGTCTTTGAAATCAACAGTCACGGGCAGCATAGCCCACAGGCTTTCCGCCGAGGGGCTCGCGTTGAGCTCCGCGACCGCCTCTCCGCCGCTCCACGTAAATTTGACCCGCTTCGGCCCGTCCGCCCACGCGGAGCCAGCCGTTATAAGCAAAGCCAGAACGCACGCCGCAGTCAAAATTTTCATCTTCATTCGCTCCTTCCACGTACCTGCCGCTTTTCGCCGCGCGGCTTCCATGCGTGTATTCTATTGTGGCGCGCGCCGCGATGTCTAATACCTCCTCTGAATTATTCTTTCATGCTTTCAGCGTATGGATTGCGAGGCGGCGCGCCGTTATAATAAAGTCGGGTAAATTCATCGATGTTCGGACGAACGCATAAAAGGGGGCGGCTTTATGGAAACACGGGTGCTGAGGTATTTTCTCGCCGTCGCGCGCGAAGAGAACATAACGAAGGCGGCGGAGCTGCTGCACATCACGCAGCCGACTCTTTCGCGCCAGCTCGCTCAGCTCGAGGAAGATTTGGGCGTAAACCTCTTCGAGCGCGGCACGCGCCGCACGACGCTGACGAGCGAGGGTCTGCTTCTGCGCCGCCGCGCGGAGGAGATAATAGAACTGATGGACAAGACGGAGCGCGAGCTCGCCGAGCAGGAGGAGCTCGTCGACGGCACGGTCTCGATAGGCTGGGGCGAGCTGGAGTCCGTGAAATTCGTCGCCTCGATGCTGCGCGCCTTCAGCGAAAAATATCCGCTCGTGCGCTACCGCCTTTACAGCGCGAACGCAGACCACACGAAGGCGCAAATGGATCGCGGGCTGCTTGACCTCGGCCTGCTTCTCGAACCTGCGGACATCTCGAAATACGAGTTCGTCCGGCTCGGCATCAAGGAGCGCTGGGCGGCCATAATGCAGCCCGACGACCCGCTCGCCGCCCTTGAGACGATACGCCCACCTGACCTGCGCGGCAGGCGGCTGATAATCCCATTCCGTCAGAACGTCCAAAGCGAGCTTATCAACTGGCTCGGCGACACATACGACGCGGACAACATCATGTGCGTCAGCAACATGAGCACGAATTCAGCGATTATGGCGAAGCATGGCTTCGGCTACGCGCTCGCCGTATCCGGCAGCCTCCCGTACTACGACCCGTCGGAGTTGGCGGTGCGCCCTCTTGAAGGTCTCGTATCGACATCCGTGCTGGCGTGGAAGCGGCAGCAGCCCATCTCCCCCGCAGTAACGAAGTTCATAGAATTTGCAAAATGCTTCCCAGGCATTGAAAAGCGATAAAATCAAAGCATTAGACATAAACGCATAACGAAACCTATATTTTAAGCGCCCCGCAGCGCGAGCAGAAAGCTCCGTAAAACGGGGCGCTTGTTCGTACCTTACGCGCGGCGGCGGCAATCTGCGCCGCGCGCGAATTTATCGCTGGAGGGGAATTTTGATGAACAGACGCGATTTCATTAAGACGGCGCTAGCGGCCGCGGCCGGCGGCGCGCTGACGGGGGGGCTGCGTTTTTCAGGCGCCCGCGCGGCGGAGGCAGCTTCCACCGGAGGCGGCGGCAAGAAAAAAGTTTTAATTATAACAGGCAGCCCGCGCGCGCACGGCAACTCCAACACGCTCGCTGACGAATTCACGCGCGGCGCGCGGGAGACGGGGCATGAGGTAGTGCGGTTCGACGCCGGACTGAAGAACGTCCGCCCCTGCACGGCATGCAACCACTGCGGGATGCAGGGGCCGTGCATACTCGACGACGACGATTTCCCATTCGTGCGCGAGCACATCGCTACAGCGCAGGCCGTGCTTTTCGTATCCCCCGTCTACTATTACACGATTTCCGCGCAGATCAAGGCGGTCATCGACCGTTTCTACGCAATCAACGGCACGGTACACGCCCGCAAGCGCTCGGCTTTCATCCTTACGCTCGCCAACAGCGATATGGAGCGCGTACAGCCGATAATCGATTATTTCCGCAAAGGGCTCTACGACTATCTCGGCTGGGAGTACGCGGGGCATGTCGTCGGTACGGGGCTTTGGCCCGTGGGCGCGGTCAACGGCTCGCGCTTCATGGACGAGGCCTACCGCCTCGGCAGAAACATATAAAAATCCCGAAAGGAGCAAGACGGCAATGTCTCTCGGATTTACTGAAATACTTCTTATAGCGCTCTTCATCCTCATAGTCTTCGGCGCGAAGCGCATACCGGAGCTCGCGCGGGCGATGGGCCGCGCTTCTTATGAGTTCAAGAAGGCGAAAGCCGACCTCGAAGCGGAGAGCCGCGGCCTGATGGACGCAGCCGAAGGAGCGGCGGAAGCCGAAGAGTCGAAGCGGGGCCGCGCGGCGTGAACGGCGGCGGAGAGAGCTTCGTAAGCCATCTCGAAGCTCTGCGCGGCGCGCTGCTGCGCTGCGTCATAGTCACGGCGGCGCTCCTGCCGCCCGGCTACGTTCTCGCTCCGCACGCCATTTCAGCGCTGACCGCATGGTGCTTCCCCGACGGCGCGTCGCTGCACTACTTCGCGCCGATGGAGGTATTCTTCGTGCAGCTGCGGCTCGCGCTTGTAATCGCGCTAGTCCTCGCCTATCCGTGGAACGCGGCGCAGATTTGGCGCTTCGTCCTGCCGGCGCTCTATAAGCACGAACGGCGCGCCGTTGCGCGCGCCGCGCTCGTCTCCACGCTGCTCTTCGCCTGCGGCGCGGCCTTCTGCGCGGGGCTCGTGCTGCCCGCCGTTATAAAATTTTCAAGCGGCTTCGCGCGCCAATCGCTTGAAGCGAGCATCGGCCTCGCAAATTTCGTAAGCCTCGCGGGCTGGCTCACTCTCGCATTCGGCCTGATGTTCCAGACGCCGGTGATAGCGCTGCTTGCGGTGCGCTTCGGACTCGTCTCGGCCGCGGGCCTCGCGCGCAAGCGCCCCTACGTTATGACGCTGATACTCGTAGCCGCCGGGATACTGACGCCGCCCGACGTGATAAGCCAGCTCATAATGGCGGCGCCCACGTGGCTGCTGTTCGAGCTAGGGCTTCTAGCCGCAAGGCGGCTCGAACGCAGAAACGCGGAAAGCGCGGCGAGAGTATAAAACCACCTTGCAACAGAGACGAAAGGCGGATTTTAACGGCGAAAGGAATTCCAGCTAAAAAAACCAGCCCCGACGAAAATACACGGCGTCCGCGCTATGCCCCCAGGGCATGACGAAGCGATATAAGAGAGGTATTAGACGCAGAGGCGCAAAGATTTTATATTGTAAGCGCACGGAGCGGAGCGGCGCGCTTACGACTGCACCGAAAGGGCATGAACTATGAATAACAGCGAATTTAGCGAAATATGCGGAATAAGCGCGGCGATGCTCGCGCATTACAGAGAGCTCGGGCTGCTCCCCAGCGCCGATGAGGACGAGACCCTGCGCCGCCTCGGCGAGATAAGCTCGTTTGCGAAAGCAGGCGTCGCGCCGGAGAGGCTCGCGGAGAACCCAGTGCTCCTCGACGAAAGCGCGGAGAGCGTCGACAAGCGCGTCAGGATAATGAAAAAAGAGCGTTTCCGCCTGCTTGACGAGCTACACGCGAAACAGCAGGCGCTCGACTGCCTCGACTGTATAATAAGGCAAATCAAAAACGGCGGCTGCATCTGCCGTTGAAACAAAGGAGAGGTATTGGAATGAAAATAAAGAAACTTGTTCTGACGTTTGTCGCCGCCGCGGCGTTGTGCGCCGCATCCGTCGCGGGAGCGGACGAGGCCGGGCGCTTCCCCGCGCCTTCTACGGTCAGCCCGGAGATGGCGGCGGCGGTAAATGCGAAAGCCGGAGCGCTATGGTACAGCGCGCCGAAGAGCGCGGACGAATGGCGCGCTATGCAAAAAGGCTTTGAAGAATCCGGCGGCAGGGGAGCCGCCGCACTCGCGGAGAAGCTCGGCGTGATGATAACGGAAGAAAAAATCGCCGGCGTCACGGTGCGTACCCTTACGCCGAAGACGATAGACGAAGACAAAAAAGATAAAATAATCTACTACATCCACGGCGGCGGATACATTTTAGGCGGCGGCGGCGCCGGCACGACGGAGGGCACGCTGATGGCGGCGCTCGACAATTACAAGGTCGTCGCGGTCGATTACCGCCTCGCGCCGCAGCATCCATACCCGGCGGCGATCGACGACGCCTTCGCCGTTTACAAAGAGCTCGTCAAAAAATACGGCGCGCGGAACATCGCCGTGCTCGGCACCTCGACCGGCGGCGCGATGACGCTCATACTCGCGCTCCAGTGCATACAGGGCGGCGTCCCCGTCCCCGCCGCGCTCATATCCGGCACGCCGTGGAGCGACATAGACAAAATAGGCGACAGCTACGCGACGAACGACGGAGTCGACAACGTACTCGGCACATACGACCACCTGCTGAAGGCCGCAGCCGAGGCCTACGCGGACGGCGCGGACCTGAAAGAGCCGCTCGTCTCTCCGGTCTACGCAAAGGACGAAGAACTTGCGAAATTCCCGCCGACGCTGCTCGTCACGGGAACGCGCGACCTCTTCCTCAGCAACACGGCGCGTATGCACAAGCGGCTGCTGATGAACGGCGCGGCGGCGGAGCTGCTAGTCTATGAGGCGCTCTCACACGCACAATACTACCTGGTGCCGGACGCGCCGGAGACGAAAGACCACTACAAGCTCATGGACATGTTCCTCGACGAACATTTTCTGAACCAGGACTAAACGCAGCGCGGCCCGCACCGAACGGGCCGCGCGCTTCAAATCAAGGGGAGGCGTGAAAAATGACCATAGGCGAAGCTTCTGAAAAGACCGGGCTCAGCGCGGACACTCTGAGATATTACGAAAAAATCGGACTTATACCGCCGGTCCCGAGAAAGGACAACGGCCTGCGCGACTACGGCGACGAAACTATAAAGCTCGTCGCGCTCATACAGCGGCTCAAAGAAACCGGAATGCCGCTCGAAACGATACAGGCCTACCTGAAGCTCGCCATGCTCGGCAGCTCCACGCGCGAAGAGCGCCGCGAGCTCATCCTTGAAACGCGCGAAAACATAATGAAGAAGATAAACGGCCTGCTCGCCTGCCTGCGCCGCGCCGACGACCAGCTCGCGCACTACGAGAGCGCCGTGACGCCCGAGACGGAGCGCGCCGTAAGCGGCTGGGCAGCGCGCGAAGCGCGGACGGGAGCCGCGGCGTAGCCGGACGCGCGCTCCGCAGGCTCCCGCAGCGGCATGCGCGGAGAGGGAAAACTCCCTGCACACAGAAGCGAGGGCGGGGCTGCAAGCATGAGACGTTTTTTGACATATCAGCCCAGCTTTGTACGAGAGACGGCACGATGCGCCGTCCGCCGCTTGACTTCAACCACGCTCAAAGAGATAAAGTAACCGGCAGACATTCAGCGAGAAAGGAGGGAGCCAGACGGAAAAGGAACTCGTGTATTTCTGCCGCCATTTTTGGATAGTTTTCTGCGGAATCGCGCCGTTCTGGGCGGCGGGAATCGCCGGCGGCTCCTTCGTCTCCATCTTCGCTAAGGAAAGGCTCAACGCGCTCTTCGCGCGCATATCGCGCGGGCGCTTCCCGATAATTGCGGCGAGCGCGATTGGCGTGGCCTCGCCGCTCTGTATGTACGGCACGATTCCGCTCGCGGCGTCGTTCTCCAAAAAGGGGCTGGACGACGGGGCGCTCGCCGCTTTCATGATGAGCTCCGTGCTGCTTAACCCTCAGCTGATGATCTACACCGCGGCGCTAGGCGCGCACGCGCTTGCCGCGCGCACGGCGGCGGCCCTTATCTGCGGCGCGGCGGCTGGATTTCTCGTCCGGCGGTTTTTCCGCGGCGGATTTTTCAATTTTGACGGATTCGCGCTCGCTGAGAACCGCGACACAAATCCAAACCTCGGCGCGCGCCTGCTGAAAAACATAGGCCGCAACGTCCGCGCCACTGCCCCGGGCTTCCTCGGCGGCGTCGCGCTGACCGCAGCGCTGATGCGCCTCGTCCCGTCGCGCGCTATAGCGGGCGTGTTCGGCGGAAGCGGCTTCGACATTGCCGCGGCCGCCCTCGCAGGCGTGCCGCTCTACTTCTGCGGCGGAGGCACGATACCGCTGCTCGCCGAATGGATGAGCCGCGGCATGGGGCTTGGCCCAGCCGTCGCCTTCATGCTTTCCGGCCCCGCGACGAAGATGACGAATCTCGGAGCGTTGAAAACAGTCCTAGGCGCGCGGAACTTTGCGCTTTATATAGCGTTCTCGCTGACATTCGCACGCAGTCGCGGCCGGATACGCCGCAGCCTTTCTCCTGTAGTTCCGTTCTTCCCTCAAAACGCCATGCCAGAGACAACGGAGGTGGGGCTTTAACCGCCCGCCGCCGTTGTCGTTATTTTAGCTAATCATTTTTAATAATCTAATTATCAAATAGCATTAGATTATTATTAGACAGCATCCAATAATCAAAAGCATAAAAACGTCAGATTCACAGCAACGGCGGCCTTCGTTTATTTTGACGTGCTCAAATTCATATAATAACGAACCTTACGCCCTGTTCCTTCTTTGACGAGCAGGCCGTCGCCTGTGAGCTCCCTTAACAGTAGAACCGCGGTCGCCTGTGATATTTCCAGCGCTTTTTCCAGGTCTTTACGTGTCACGTACCCGTTTTTGCGGCACAGATCCGCGATTACGCGAACGCGCCTTTCTCTTACGCCCCCGCTGTGCGCGGACGCTTTTTTCCCGGCGGCGTCTACGTTTGTGACGAAGTTGACGTTCGGCAAAGTCACCTTGAAGGCGTGACTTGAAGCCTCTATCTTCGGTTTCCGAAGCGCATTATCGTAGCACCCGTTTATTTTCAGCATACCTGTGCCGTATGTCTCAATGAGCCGCAGCCTGTAAAAGACGTTGGCCAGGTTAGGATTGCGTAAGACTGAAACACCAAGGCGCAGGTCGTCCATCGAAATGCCTTTCACGAGCCCGCCGACGGATACAAATTCAATGCGGTCGTCAAAAACGCTTATCAACGTAGGCGCGCTGAAAGAATAATCTCTATGCACAAGCGCGTTCAGCAACGCCTCTCTTACCGCCTCCGGCGGGTAATCGCGCCTGTCTATGCGGTCAAGCCCTTTAAATTCTGCGTGCGTTCGGTTGAATCGGTTAATAAATTCGTATGCACCCTCAAGCTGCGCAAGAAGAGAGCCGGACAACTCAAACCTGTCTTTGAATACGCTTTTCGCTCCGCCTTCAAAAACAGCCATTTTGACAGAATGGGCGCACTGGTCTGAGAGCAGAAACGCGAGATTGGTGTACGTTCCGTCTTCGCCTATCATGCGCAGCGTCCGCATCTGGGCCGCGCCGAACGCAATGTCTCTTCGCTTGAAAAGCTCCGCAGCCTTTTCAAATGTGAGTTGCTGTATTAACGAGCGCGCCTCTTCATAACTATCGCCGCCGGTCTCCTTAATCATGTCGAGTATCGCCGTTTCGCTTGCGGGTACTGTCGACGCGCCATGACGCACGTATACTCCCTCGGGGCGTATGCCTTTGCCTCGAAGATAATAGGGGCGCGCCGTTCCGCGCCTTACCGTAATGCGGACGACCGGCTTTCCGTCTACGAGCTCGGTGACGCAGTCGACGAACATCGTAACGTCCGGCCTAACGGCATCGCGGATCGAGTTTGTCACGCGCAGCATCGTTTCGTCTGGGTCGTCTACGCCGCGTATGCTTCCGTCGTCATTTTTCCCGATATATATAGTGCCGCCGTCACAGTTCGCGAAGGCCACTACCGTATTTTTGATATCATCGACGTACTCTCGCTTCAATTCGGTGTTTTTGTCTTCCACCGGCATCCACGCCCCTCCAGGCTGTCTGATAATATTTGCTGATAACCGATAATAGCTGATAATTATTATAATCAGATATTATTAGATGTCTATCAAAAAATAGTCAAAAGCGGCGGCGCGAGGTAATCCGCCCGCGCCGCCGCTTTGATGCCGGTTTGCTTTTATAATTCTGCGCGCCTTAATCCGTTTCGCCTATCATTACGCGGACGCAGTTCGCGCGGTCGCCGAAGTCTTTTTTGCCCATGCCGTAGCCGGTTTTTTCCAGGCGCATAAGCGGCATCGGGCCGAAGTCCACGGCGAAGTGCTTGAGCAGCGCCGCGCCGGTCGGCGTGCAGAGCTCGCCGCGCACTTCGCCGCCGTATATCGGCACGCCTTCGAGTATGCGCACCGTAGCGGGCGCGGGGACTGGCAGCACGCCGTGGGCGCAGCGCACCGTGCCGCTGCCGACGTGTACAGGCGAGACGGTCACGCGCGCGGGCGCGAGTTCGTGCATGAGCAGAGATACCGCGACGACGTCGGCGACTGCGTCCATCGCGCCCACTTCGTGGAAATGTATCTGCGTCACCGGCACACCGTGAACCGCGCTTTCAGCCCCGGCGATTATCCTGTAGACGGCGAGCGCGTCGGCCTTCGCCTCGTCGGGCATGTCGAGGCGCGCGAATACCGCTTCGATGTCCGCCATGCCCGCGTGGTGATGGTGACGCCCGCCGCAGGCATGCCCGTGCTCGTGGGCTCCATAGTGAATATGCTCTTCGCGGCGCGCGGGGCCGCCGTCATGGGAGTGCTCGTGACCGCCGCATGAACCGTGCTCATGCGTATGCTCGCACGTCTCTCCGCAAGCATGCTCGTGGCGATGCGCCTGTGCTTCCGCGCATTCTTCTTCGCCGTAGACGGATACTTCCATGCGCGTGCCCTTTATGCCGCATTTGACGCAGGGAACCGCGCGGTATTGTACGCCGGGGATTCCGAGTGAGTTCAACCGTTCGACGAATTTTTCCGGCTCGGGCAAAAGCTCAAGCAGCGCCGCCGTGAGCATGTCGCCGGCCGCGCCCATCCCACAGTCTATGTATAAGGCTTTCATCCTATTTCACCCCTATGTGGTTTATCATGCTCGCAAGGTAGCCGGCGCCGAAGCCGTTGTCGATGTTGACGACGGAGACGCCGCTTGCGCATGAGTTGAGCATCGAGAGCAGAGCCGAGAGGCCGCCGAACGAAGCGCCGTAGCCGACGCTGGTCGGCACCGCTATGACGGGGCAGTCGGCGAGGCCGCCGATGACGCTTGCGAGCGCGCCTTCCATGCCCGCTATCGCGACTATCGCGGACGCGCCCATTATGTCGCCGGTGTGCGCAAGCAGGCGGTGCAGCCCCGCGACGCCGACGTCGTAGAGGCGCGTGACTTTGTTGCCGAGAGCCTCGGCGGTGAGCGCCGCTTCTTCCGCAACGGGCATGTCGCTAGTTCCGCCGGTCGCGACAACTATTGTGCCGCGTCCGTCTGGCTCCGGTGTTTCGCCCGCTATGCCGACGTGCCCGATTTCATAGTAGGCGAGCGGGACGGACAGAGCGACCGTGCGCGCAGCCTCCGCGTCCATACGCGTTATGAGAACCGTTTTTTGTCCGCCGTCGAGCATCGTTTTCGCTATTTCCGCTATTTGCCCGGGGCGCTTGCCCGCGCCGTAGATGACCTCGGCTACGCCTTGGCGCAGCGAACGGTGGCCGTCTATCTTCGCGAAGCCGATGTCGCGGAAAGGCGCTTCGCGCAGCTCCTCCATAACTTCGTCTACGGTAGCCGCCCCCGCGGCGAGGCGGACGAGGAGCTCCCTTATATTTTTCTTGTCCATTTTTATCTGCCCTCCATGTCGAGAAGCACCGTGTCGAAGTACGGCGCGAGCGCCGATTTTATCTCAAAGTGGCGCGCCGCGGCGCCCATTATCTGCGACTCCGGAAGCTGGACGCGCGCCGCGCCGTGGAATACCCGCACGCGCAGGTCTGTGAAGCCGAGCGACGACAGCGCCGCCTCGGCCCCTTCCACGCGCCGCAGCGTCTCCGCGTCGATCGGCGTCCCGGTCGGTACGCGCGTAGCGAGACAGGCGTAGGCGGGCTTGTCCCACGTGAAGAGCCCGGCCTCGGCGGATAGGCGGCGTATTTCGGCTTTCGTAATGCCGGCTTCGCGCAGCGGCGAGCGCACGCGCATCTCGCGCAGCGCCCTCATGCCCGGACGGTCCCCTTCGTCGTCGGATGCGTTAGTGCCGTCTATTATCAGGCTGAAGCCGTCGCGCTCCGCTTCGCGCGCAATCGCGCCGAAAATCAGCTTTTTACATAAATAACAGCGCTCGGGCGGGTTGGCCGCTATCTCGGCGCACGGCAGCACCGAAAGCGCAATCACAGTCATCGGCGCGCGCAGCTCCTCCGCAAGCCTCCGAGCGTCGTCAAGCTCAAACTGCGGCTGGAACTCGCTCTTTACATAATAGGCGCGGAAAACAGCGCCGCAACGCGAGGCCGCGTACATAAGGTACGCGGAATCCACGCCGCCGGAGAAAGCGAGCGCGGCGCGCGGGTTTTCCGCGAAAAATTTTTCAAGTCCTCCGATAGTAGGCGCCGGCAAAAAGCGCATTCCAACACCTCCGCGCGGACGCAGCGGCCCGCGGATATGACGCCTTCGTGGCGCGAAAAGTCCTTCGTAAAGAAAACGCGGCATGCGCCGCGAAAAGCCGCTTCTGCGGCGGCGGCCCGTCCATACGGGCGCGCGCCGGAGCCCGCGCGCTTCACGCCAAAGGCCGCAGTCAGCATAACTGCGGGAGCGGACTCCAAGTCAACGGTTTATTTTAATATGCGCGCGAGGAAAATTCCAGCGCGCCGGAAACGCAGAAAGCCCTCCCGCGCGTCGCGGGAGAGCTTTCCTTAACTCCTCTTTACACCGCCTACCACGCTGCGACGTATCCGTCGGCGCGCGGCTCGGTCGCTCCGACGAGGGCTCCGGACTCTGTGCGCTGGATTATCTGTCCGCGGCCGTAGTCGATGCGGTCGAAGTCCATACGCACATCGTGCCCCATCTCCGCGAGCTTCGCAGCGACGTGGTTCGGCACACCCTGTTCAAGGCCGACTGCGCGGTCGTGGAACCACTGCCAGCGCGGCGCGTCGAGCGACTCCTGCGGATTGAGCGCAAAGTCTATCATGTTGACCGCCATCTGCACGTGCCCCTGCGGCTGCATGAAGGCCCCCATCACGCCGAACGGGCCGACAGGCTCGCCGCCGAGCGTGATGAAGCCGGGAATTATCGTATGGTACGGCTTTTTGTGCGGCGCAAGGCAGTTAGGCGACTCTGGGTCGAGCGAGAAGTTGTTGCCCCGATTGTGGAGCGTCACGCCCGTTCCAGGCACGCAGAGCCCTGAGCCGAAGCCGTGGTAGTTGCTTTGTATCATCGAAATCATATTGCCGTCTCCGTCTGCGGCCGCAAGGTAGACGGTGCCGCCGGAGCTCTGGCGCTCAGAGGTAGGCAGCCCCGCGCGCTCTGGGTCTATCAACGACGCGCGGCGCTTCGCAAATTCGCCGGAGAGCATCTCTTCGACGCTGCGGCGCATATAACGCGGGTCTGCAACCTCGGCGAGCGACTCGGCGAAGGCGAGCTTCATCGCCTCGATTTGCAGGTGGTAGCTGCGCGCGCACTCGCGCTCCGATAAATCGAAGCCGTTCAGAATGTTGAGCGCCATCAGCGCCGTTATGCCCTGCCCGTTCGGCGGTATCTCCCAGACGTCGTATCCTTTGTAATTAACGTGTATCGGCTCGACCCACTCGGGGCTGAAGGCGGCTAGGTCTTCCGCGCGCAGCCAGCCGCCGCAGGATTTTGAGAAAGCGTCTATCGCGAATGCTATATCGCCTTCATAAAAAGTTCGCGCGGCGGTCGCCGCGATTTTGCGCAACGTCTCGGCCTGCGCGGGACTGCGCCAGATTTCGCCCGGCTCGGGCGCGCGGCCTCCGAACGTGAAGCTATCGAAGATGTGCGAAAAATGCGCTCCGTCGAGATTTTCCGCAAACTCCGCAAATGCACGCTTCCAAAGCGTGCTGACGGTCGGCGAGACGGGGAAGCCGTTCTCGGCATACCATACGGCGGGAGCCAGCACCTCGTCGAGCGGCAGGCGGCCGAAGCGGCGGTTCAGCTCCGCCCATGCCGCGGGCGCGCCCGGAACAGTGACAGCCTCCCAGCCGTAAAGCGGCATTTTCGCGTATCCGCGCGCACGCAGCGCCTCTGCGTCCGCTAGCGCCGGCGCGTATCCGCTTGAGTTCAGCCCGTGCAGCCTGCCGCCGCTCCATACTAGGGCGAAGCCGTCGCCGCCGATGCCGTTGCTCGTCGGCTCCACGACGGTCAGGCAGGCCGCCGTCGCGACAGCCGCGTCCACGGCGTTGCCGCCCTTCTTTATCATATCGAGCCCCGCCTGCGCCGCGAGCGGCTGCGTAGCGCAGACCATGCCGCGCGCCCCGTAGACGAGAGTTCGGCGCGAGGGGTATCTATAGCTGAACGGATCAAATTTCAATGGAAACACCACGCTTTATAAAATTCTATGAAGCTCCGCCGATAGTGTAATAAAAATCTCCGCGCGAGGCAACGCCCGCATATCCGCTGTTACGCAAAGCGGCGATATAATACGTCGTGACGCGGCACGCCGCACGGGAGGGGAAGGGATATGGAGATAAGCCTGATACTGGCGGAAGAGGTTGTCAAACTCTTCATCATAATGGCGATGGGCTGGGCGCTGGTCAGAACGCGCGTACTCAAAACGGAGGACAGCCGCGTGATTTCCGCGATAATCGTCTACCTCGTAGCGCCCTGTATAATCATAAGCGCCTTTCAGATTGAGCACTCGCAGCAGGTAGTGAACGGCCTCGTCTTCTCGTTCGCCGCCGCGGCCTTCACTCACGCGCTTTTCCTTCTGCTCGCCGCCGCTTTCGGACGCGCGCTGAGCCTAGACGCTGCGGAGCGGCTTACAGTCGTCTACACCAACGCGGGCATACTCGTGCTTCCGCTCGTACAGGCGATGCTCGGCGAAGAATATCTCGTCTACTCATGCGCATTCATCGTCGTTCAGATCATTCTGCTCTGGACGCACTGCCGCTGCGTGCTGAGCGGCAGCGCAGGGATAGGATGGAAGAAGATACTGCTCAACCTCAACGTCATATCGATATTCATAGGCGGCGCCATGTTCCTGCTCGGCCTGCGGCTGCCTGAAATTGTCGGCGGAACGCTGAGAATGACCGGCTCCATGATCGGGCCGCTCGGGATGCTGCTCGCGGGAATGGTCATCGCGGACGTGCCTGCGCGCCGGATCTTCGGCGACAGACGACCCTACTTGGCCTCGGCGCTGCGCCTCGTCGTCGTGCCGGCGATTCTGCTGTTCGTCTTCAAAACATGCGGCGCTGCGGGAATGATCCCAGACGGCAAAAACATCCTGCTCGTCGTATACCTCGCTGGCGTGACGCCGGCCTGCGCGACAGTCACCTCGATGGCCCAGCTCTACAGCGACATCGGCGACCGCACTGGAATCCTCTACGTGCTCACGACTTTGCTCTCCATCGTTACGATGCCGCTTGTGATATGGCTTTACGAAGCCGTCATATAAGGCGCGCGGGCTAGCAAGCTGCTCTTCCTTGGGCACAGCTGCCAGCGCCGCCGCGCCTGCGACTCCGCCGTCCATTCGGACCGCTCAATACATACGGCTTTACGGCACGCTGCCGACACTAAAGCTTTGGGCGGACTGCGTCATCCGCCTGTAGCCGCCCTTAGGCTTGAGGTGGCGTAATACTCGTATATTTTAATAGCAATTGCGCGCCGGACATCACAGCAAAATATTTATGGGTCATCTAAGTCCGCCATGCATGTAGATTCTATGCAAAATATTTCTACCTGAACGCAGATTATCCATCTCCGCTAAACATCTTCACCGGCTTGCTTGCTGCGGCCGTGGCTGCACTTTGTCATTTGACGCAGCGCGCGAGGCGCTCTGCGATTTTCGCCGCGGTCGGCGCTTTGCCGAGGCCGCCGTATGTGCAGCGCAGTTCGGAAGGGAGCTTCGTTCCGACGTCGTACATCGCGGCTATAGTCTCGTCGAGCGGAATTACCTTGTCGTATCCCGCGAGCGCCATGTTTGCGGATGAGAGCGCGTTCGAGCCGCCCATGACGTTTTTCCCGAGGCAGGGCACCTCCACGCGGTTCGCCACGGGGTCGCAGGCGAGCCCGGTGATATTCTGGAGCGCCATCGAGGCTGCGTCGGCACACTGGCGTGCGCTTCCGCCTGCGAGCTGGACGAGCGCCGCGGCAGCCATGCCGGAGCCGGCGCCGCACTCTACCTGGCAGCCGCCCACCTCCGCCGCGAAGGTCGCACCCTCGGCGATGAAAATGCCGACGAGCCCGGCTGCGAGCATGGCCTTCACCTCTTCTTCGCGGCTTTTGCCGAGCGCGCGCGCCGCGCCTATCACGGAGCCGGGCAGGCATCCGCATGAACCGGCGGTCGGGGCTGCGACGATTACTCCCATCGAGCTTTTCGTCTCCATTATCGCTGTGATGGACTTTATTATCAAATTGAGCACGTCGCACGGTATCAGAGCGCCGCGTCCGCGCGCCTCGTCTATCATATGCGCCTGTGGGCCGAGTATCCTGTCGGCGTAGTCCGTGCCGGCGAGGCCCCCGTCAACCTCGCGCTCCATGATTTCAACAAGCTCCGACATTTTGTCGAAGACTTCTTCGCGCGAGGTTCCGCCGCGCGCGGCTTCGTACTCAGCCGCAAGCTCCCACATTTCTAAATTTTTCCCTTCATTCCAGGCCAGCATATCCTGCGCCGTCGAGAAGGGCACGGCGACGCCCGCACGTGAGAGCGTGGGAAGCACCGGGTCAAGGAAAATTACGTCGGAAGCCCCCGCCTTTTCGAGCACGGCGCGGAGCGCCGCTTCGTCAGGCTTTTCATGGAACTTCGCTGAAAGCAGCGTTTTCCCGTCTTTCTCCGTCACGCTCGTAAAATCCGGCGCGGGGACGAGGTCAAGGGACGCAGCGCCGCAGCCTGATGGGAAGACCGCAAGCAGCTCGTAGAAGTCGCCGCGTATCGAGACGGGAAAATCTTCAAAACGGGTCATCTCTATCATTCCGCCGCCGGTCGATATCGCTTCCCATCGGCGCGCAGCCCCGCCGCGCGTCTCCGCCTCGATGCGGTAGGTGTTCGGATGTTCCGCGCCGTAGTCGTATTCCCGGAACTTCAGTTCGAGCCCCGCAGCCTTCGCGTTCTCCCAATATTTATCGACGCCCTCCGCCGTCAGCGGCAGTCCGAGCAGCCCGCAGACGAGCCCCATATCCGTACCCTGCCCCTCGTGGACGACGGCGAGCGAACCGTTCACATCAAAGTCCACCGTCGCGCGCTCCGGCGTCCCTCCGAGCGACATACGGACGATCT
>URAG01000043.1 GCA_900545755.1 uncultured Cloacibacillus sp.
AACGTCCGCATATTTCGCAGTCAAGCCGGGCGGCGTCATAATCCTAGCTGCCCCATGCAGCGAAGGCATGGTGCATAATCATCCGCTCTACGCGCATTGGCTGGCATCGCCGATAGAGGAGGTCATTGACGCCATAAAATCGTCGTCGCCATACGACATGGAGACTGACGTCGTCGCGGCGGTCGTAGCGCTCGGCAGCAAGAGGACGCTTAAGCGCGCTAAGGTATACATGGTAAGCGAGGGGCTGACCGAAGACGAGATAAAGCACATCGGCTATACACCGGCGCACAGCGTGCAGGAGGCGCTGGACGACGCGCTGGCTGAGAAGCTTGGCGCGACTGTAGGCATACTGCCGCAGGGAGGCATATCGCTTCCGATATTGAAGCACGGCGGCGCTTAGCAGTCAAAGATCAGCTCGGTTATAAATAAAAATATCACACAGAGGAAGGCGGAAAGAGATGTACTTAACAGACGAAGAAAAACGGATCCTCGACGGAGCCGAAGGCGTCGGAAGACAGAAGGCGATGGAACTTCTCTATGCGCTCGGCCTCACCTTCGACGCAGAAAAGCTCATCCCAATCAAGCGCGCCCACGTCGCGCTCAGCGGACAGGAAGGCGACACCTATTGGTGCGAACTTCTCGTAAACGGCGGCGCGACCTGCGTCGTCCCCCCCACGACCAACCCATACTGGGACACTGAATATCTCACGAAATTCTTCGACGTGACGAGAGAAGAGCTTGAACTCGCAGAACGCACGGGAGACGTCTATCGCAGAATAGGCGCGAAGCTCAGCTACCACTGCGCGCCTGGGCTTTGTTCAAACGTCCCCTTCTTCGGCGAGCATGTAGCCTTCTCCGAATCAAGCGCAACGCCATACGTCAACTCGGCGATAGGAGCACGCTCAAACCGCGAATCGTCCGTAAGCGCACTCGCCGCGGCAGTCATCGGCAAAACGCCATACTACGGATTACACCTTGACGAAAACAGGCGCGGAGATTTTCTCATCGACGTAGACGCCGATCTAAATGAATGCTACGACTGGGGGATGCTCGGCCACTGCGTAGGCAAAATAGCCGGCTCCAGAAACCCAGTCCTCCGCTTCAAAAACCAGCCGCGTCCGTTACCAGAAGACTTCCTCTATTTCGGGGCTGAAGCCGCTACCAGCGGTTCCGTAGCCATGTACCACATGGTGGGAATCACGCCAGAAGCGCCGACAATCGAAGCCGCCTTCGGAGGCAAAAAAGTACCGTCTGCCGAATACGTCATCACCAACAAGGAACTCAAGGCCGAGGAAGACCTACTTACCCCGGCGACCGGTCCCATCAACCTCGTCATGCTCGGATGCCCGCACTACACCTACGAGCAGCTTCTTGAAGTTGAACGCCTATTCGCAGGACGCCGCGTATCTCACGACACAGCCTTCTGGATACTCGCTGCACCATACGCGATAGAACTCGCCGAAAAATCGCACCTCCGCCAGCGCCTCGAACTCATAGGAGTGCGTATGGTAGGAGACACTTGCATAGACGAGCCATGCTGGAAATCCTTCGAAGGGGCCCTAGGCGTGACGGACTCGCCAAAATGCGCCTACTACAGAGAACGCCGCGGACAGCCCTTCGCAATACGACGCCTGTCCGAATGCGTTGAAGCAGCCATAAAAGGGAGGCTCGACTAACAATGGACAACAACATGAAAACATACAAATGCCGCTCCATAGTCAGAGGCAAAGGGGAAGGCGAAGCGATAGTATCGACGGACGCCATGTGCTTCTACCTCACAGACCCGGCGACGGGTACCGTCATAGAAAGAAACCACGCCATACAAGGCAAGAGCATAGCCGGGAAGATACTCGTAGTGAAATCGGGCAAAGGCAGCTCGGTAGTTCAGGTAGACGGTTTCTACCAGCTCTGGGTCAAGCATAATTTGCCCGCCGCGATAATAGTCAAAGATGTGGAACCGGTCATCGTTTCATCAGCTGTTGTAGTAGGTTCGACGATGGTAGACATGCCTGGGGAGGACCCCTTCGAGATAATCGAAGACGGGGACTACGTCGAAGTCGACGCCGACAATCAGGAGTTGAGAGTTTGGAAGGGAGGAAAAGGAGGAAAGTAGGATTCATTTCTGCACAGCGCTCGGAAGTTATAAAGTTATTTTATTGACAGCGGAAAAACAAGGAGGAACGAACACATGAAGAAGATTCTAGCAGCGTTTGTTTTTATAGCGGTAATGGCCAGCGCGGCTTTCGCCGACGCTGAGTACACGATTAAAGTCGGTTATATCGGTTCTGAATCACATCCGACGATGCAGGCCATGAAGACCTTCGGCGACAACGTGGCAAAAGGCTCAGAAGGCAAGATAAAAGTAGAGCTTTATCCGAACGCGCAGCTCGGCGGCGACCGCGAACTTTGCGAAGGCGTCCAAATGGGCACGATCCAGATGGCTATTCCTTCGACATCCGCTCTAGCAGGATTTGACAAGAGAATACAGGTTCTCGACCTCCCCTATCTTTTCACGACCAGAGAAGCTGCTTTTGAAGCAGTCGACGGCGAACTCGGCATGAAGCTCAACGAGCTCCTCGCCAAAAAGGGATTCTACGTCCTCGGATACCTTGAGAACGGCTTCCGTCACGTGACGAACAGCAAGCAGCCCATCACGAAGCCTGAGGACCTCAAGGGGCTGAAGATCCGCACTATGGAAAACCCGATGCACCTCGCTTTCTTCAAAGAACTCGGAGCAAACCCGACGCCGATGAGCTGGGGCGAGCTCTACACCGCTCTTCAGCAGGGGACGGTCGACGCGCAGGAGAACCCCTATGCCATGATCGACGACGGTAAATTCTACGAAGTGCAGAAATACGTCTCCGAGACCGGGCACGTCTTCTCATATGAAATTCTTATCGCCAACAAGAAGTTCATGGAAAAGCTTCCGGACGACCTCCGCGCGCTCGTTATCGACGAAGCCCAGAAAGCCATCGCCACGCAGCGCGCTGCAATGAAGACCGAAGAAGCCAACTTCAAGGCAAAGGTCATAAAGGGCGGGCTCACAGCCAACGAGCTTACTCCAGAGCAGAAGAAGCCCTTCGTAGAAAAGACGAAAGTCGTTTACGGCCAGTTTGAGGGCGAACTTGGAAAGGAAATCATGGACATAGCCAGGAAGGTCCAGAAGTAAAAAGCAAAACGAACTAGCGTCAGGGGCGTGTCCGTCAGGGGCACGCCCTATTCCCCAGGCAGGAGGTTGCAAACGATGACCATAAAAAAATTCTTAGACAACTTTGAAGAATATTTCTGCGTCTGGACTATGGCCGTCATGACGGTGCTTGTATTCATTCAGGTCGTCATGAGGTATGTTTTTTCCAACTCTCTCTCGTGGAGCGAGGAGCTCGCACGTTTTATATTTCTATGGCTTTCGTGGATAGGCGCGAGCTATGCAGTTAAAGAACGTAGCCACTTCCGCGTCGAGATGTTCGCAGATATGATGAAAGGCAGGACACGCAGGCAGTTTGAGTATTTCATACTTATCGTATGGTTTGCTTTCAGCTTTGCGCTCACATGGCTTGGAACGGAGCTTGTTATCTTCCTTTACGATACGGGACAGACCTCGGCCGCTATGGATATACCGATGACGCTTCCATACGCCTCCGTGCCAGTCGGATGCGGCCTTATGTGCATACGCCTTATTATTGAAATGTATAAAATCCACAAGGGCGACTTAGTCGGTTCGGAAAGAAAGCAGAAAGAACTGGAGGAGATGATATAAATGGAAGCCATAATCCTCTTCTCAATACTTATAATTACGATTGGTCTTAGTATTCCTATAGGCATCACCTTAGGGCTTTCTACAGCCATCGCGATGTATTTCACCTCCGACATCCCGATGCTTATGCTTGCGCAGAAGTCCGTCACGGGGCTTGACTCCTTCCCGCTGCTCGCCATTCCGTTCTTTATACTTGCCGGCGCGCTGATGTGCGGAGGCGGAATTTCTCGGAGGCTGGTAAATCTAGCCGAAGCTTTGGTCGGATTCATTACAGGCGGCCTTGCGATGGTTACGGTCCTAGCCTGCATGTTCTTCGCCGCAATTTCAGGCTCCGGCCCGGCTACGGTCTCCGCAATAGGTTCATTCATGATCCCTTCGATGAAGGAACGCAAGTATGACGCAGGATTCGCGGCGGCGATCACGGCGGCAGCAGGAACTATAGGCGTCATTATCCCGCCGTCGATTCCGTTCGTAATTTACTGCGTCGTTGCTCAGTGCTCGATAGGCGATATGTTCATAGCCGGAATAGTACCGGGCATCATTATAGGTATCGCGCTGATGCTCGTCTGCTACGGTACGGCAAAAAAGCGCCATTATCTGAGCGTCTCCGAGCGTCCGAGATTCTCAACGGTGTGGAAAGCTTTCAAGGACGCCTTCTGGGCTCTGCTCGTACCGGTCATCATACTCGGCGGCATTTACGGCGGCATTTTTACACCGACGGAAGCAGCTGTCGTCGCCGTCGTCTACTCTGTGATCATCGGTAAATTCGTTTACAAAGAGCTGGACGCAAAAGGTATATATGAATGTCTCCGCACAACCGGTCTGATCAATGGAGCGACGGAGTTCATGATCGGCCTTTCAATGGCGTTCGCGAGCTACCTTGCAATGGCTCAGATCCCTGCCCACATAGCCGACTGGCTCACCAACTTCGCACACAATCCAATCGTCCTTCTGATGATAATCAACGTGTTTCTGCTTATTATCGGATGTTTCGTCGACAACATCGCGGCGGTCATTATTCTGACTCCGATATTGCTCCCCGTCGTCAAGATGATCGGCGTAGACCCGATACACTTCGGACTGATAATCACGGTCAACCTTGCCTGCGGATTTATCTCGCCGCCTTACGGGATAAACCTATTCGTCGCCTCAGCAATCTCGGGAGAGAGCATAGAAAACATTTCAAAGGCGATCCTTCCGTCGTTCATCGCTATGGTAATCTGCCTTATGCTTTTCACCTACTTCCCGGTATTCACGCTTGGACTGTTGAATCTCATCAGATAGCGTATATATCAATACTTAACCCGTCGCGATACTGTTTCCTGCGGCGGGTTAATTTTTTAGGTGAAGACGTATATAATAGGTAAAAACCCTAGGAGGAAATTTTTATGAGTATCAGGACGCCGGCGGAAATTTCTCATGACGTTCTCGCGGCTGGAATCGATAAGAGCCGGCTTGCGCTCAGGACAATGCTGCTGATGGGCTTCCTCGCTGGGGCTTATGTCGGGATGGGCGGGTATTTTATGCTGGTCGTCACGCAGGACGCGGCGCAGGTTGCGGGCGTCGGCATTTCGAAGCTTCTTGGCGGCGTAGTGTTTTCGCTCGGTCTTTTCCTCGTGCTGACGGCCGGGGCGGAGCTCGTAACGGGCAACTGCCTTATGACGATAGCCTGCCTTTCAAAGAAAATCTCTTTCCCCGCTATGATGCGCAATCTTTGCGTCGTCTACTGCGCAAATTTTGCCGGCGCGCTCTTTTTTGCAACGATTGTATATCAGAGCGGGCTTATATCTGATCAGTGCGGCGCTGCCGCGCTTGCGCTCGCTGCGTCAAAGTGCTCGCTTCCAGTGAACTATATGCTCGTCCGCGGCGTGTTGTGCAACTGGTTCGTCTGCCTGGCAGTTTGGATCGCCTTCGGCGCTCAAGACACTGCGAGCAAGTTCATAGCCGCGCTGCTGCCGATCTCCGCTTTCACAGCGATGGGCTTTGAGCACTGCGTCGCCAACATGTTCTTCATCCCTCTCGGCCTAATGCTGAACGGCGGCGCGTCACAGGCGCTAACGGTCGCGGCCTTCGCGAAAAACCTTGTTTTTGTCACGATTGGCAACGTAGCCGGCGGCGCGTTTTTCGTCGCGCTGTTCTATTTCCTCATTTTTCGCAAAGACCTGAAAAGGGCGTAGCTTCCGCGCGCCTCGCTTCGTTTAAGAAACTATTCCCGCTCCGGCTCGTCCGGTACGGGATTTTTTCGCGCGTTGCGGCGTTGAGATTCTTGAGATTGGCGGCGGTTGGTGGTATTTTATCAAGATAAAATATCGATAACAGACAGCGGCTTCATTTAAGGCTGGGGGTGGAAGAGTGGAGTTTTTCAACATTTTCGCGGCGGCATCGCAGAGCCGCGACGAACAGCTGAAGCGGATGACCGAGGCTGCTATAGGGCCTCTTATAATTTCTCTCGCAATACCGACTATATTGAGTATGTTGACGACGGCGCTCTACAACACAGCCGACACCTATTTCGTCTCGCAGCTCGGCACAAGCGCGAGCGGCGCGGTCGGCGTCGTCTTCTGCCTCATGGCGATTTTTCAAGCTACCGGCTTCACTCTCGGCATGGGGGCCGGCAGCGTCATCTCTCGCAGGCTCGGCAGCGGCGACGCCACGTCGGCGAGTACTTACGGCTCCGCCTCGTTTTTCTGCGCGCTGACGCTCGGAACGTGTATCTGCATTCTCGGGCAAATCTTCATCAACCCGCTCATGGTTCTGCTCGGCTCCACGCCTACTATACTGCCGTACGCGCGCGCCTACGCGCGGTGGATTTTGCTTGGTGCGCCCGTGATGTGCTGCTGCTTCGTGATGAACAACATTCTGCGCGCGGAAGGGCACTCTGCCTTTGCTATGTGCGGCCTAGTGACCGGCGGTCTACTGAATATCGCGCTCGACCCGATCTTTATTTTCACTTTCGGCCTCGGGATTTCAGGCGCGGCGGCAGCGACACTGCTGAGCCAGTGCGTCAGCTTCTCCATCCTCGCGTCGTTCTTCCTGCGCGGCAAGAGCATGGTCGGAATTAGCATTAGGATGCTTCCACGCCGCGCGTCGACCTACTTTGAGATAGTGCGCCTCGGCTTCCCGTCGCTTTCGCGCCAGGGGCTCGCAAGCATCTCAACCGCGGCGCTCAACGCGAGCGCCGGAGCTTACGGCGACGCCGCCGTCGCCGCCATGTCGATAGTGGGAAGGATATTCCTTTTCATACTATCCGTGATGATCGGACTCGGCCAGGGCTTCACCCCCGTCGTCGGCTTCAACTACGGCTCACGGCGCTACGCACGCGTACGCGAGGCTTTCTGGTTCACGGTCAAGGCGGGCATGGCGATGATGACTGTGCTCACACTTCTTGGATGGTTTTTCGCGCCAGAGGTAATCGCGCTCTTCCGCGCAGACGACGCGGAGGTAATCGCGATAGGTACGCGGGCGATGCGTTTCCAGTGCGCGGCGCTGCTGCTCCAGCCGCTCTTCGTATCGACAAACATGATGCACCAAGCGTCGGGACTTGCGTGGCGTGCGACGTTCCTCGCCTGCACGCGACAGGGTATCTATTTTCTCCCGCTCATAATAGTGCTGCCGCGCATATTCGGCATGACAGGCGTCGAAGTGACGCAGACCGTCTCGGACATTTTCAGCTTCGCGACGAGCCTGCCTTTCTTATACTATTATCTGCAAAGGCTGAAAGATCAGGAAAGATTCGTGAGGTAATGTTATAAATGGCTGATTTTAAGAAATTTTTCTCGGGGATATTCTCAACAGGCGCGCAGTCGCTGACGGAGGGCAATATCCCGCTTCTGCTGACGCGCTTCGCCATCCCCTACATGGCGGCGAATTTCCTACAGGCTCTGTACGGCGCGGCGGATATGATAATCGTCGGACAGTTCACCGACGCGGCCGGCCTCTCCGCCGTCTCCATCGGCAGCCAGTTCATCTTTATGATTAACAGTATCGTCATCGGCCTCTCGCTTGGAGGCACGATTATGATAGGGCGTTTCTTCGGCGCTGGGCGCACCGATGAGATTAAAGAGACAATCGGGACGATGCTGACGCTTTTCACTATTATGAGCGTCATCATCACAGTTGGGCTGCTCATGTTCATCGACCCTATAGTATGGATGCTCGGCACGCCGGAAGAATCCTTCGGGCCGACGCGCGGCTATGTCTTCATTAACGTCGCGGGGCTCGCGACGATGTTCGCATACAACGCGCTGGCTGCGGTCTTCCGAGGCTTCGGCGACTCAACCTCGCCGCTGATGTTCGTCGCGGTCGCGTGCGTGCTCAACATCGTAGGAGACCTCGCGCTCGTCGGCATCTTCGGTATGGGCGCGAACGGCGCGGCGATAGCGACGGTCTTTTCGCAGGGTTTTTCCGCCTACCTCGCGGTCATTTACGCGCGGCGCGCCGAGTATCACTTCGACTTCAAAATTGCGAGCATGAGGATAAAATGGGACAAGCTCGTCAATCTTCTGCGCATAGGGCTGCCTATGGCGGTTCAGTTCTCACTGACGAGCATTTCGTTTATATTCATACTTGCGACGGTGAGTAAGATGGGCGGCGTCGCGGCCACAGCCGCGATAGGAATTACCGGCAAGCTCAACGGATTCACGATGCTGCCGCCGCATTCATTCGCCGCCGCGATTTCGGCGATGGTAGCGCAGAACATCGGCGCGGGCAAGCCGAAGCGTGCGCGCACGACGATGCTCTCGGGGCTCGCGATTTCGCTCGCCTTCGGCGTAGTCACGTTCGCAGTGCTCTTCTTCTTCCCCGAGCCCGTTATACGGATTTTTACGCCGGATCGTGAGCTCATCGATGCGACCGCGCTCTATCTCAAATCGTTCAGTCTCGACTGCGTGCTCGTCTGTCTCGTCTTCTGCCTCAACGGCTTCTTCAACGGCTGCGGGCATACGACTTTCACGATGGCGAATAACATTTTCTGCGCCTTCGCCGTGCGCGTACCCGCGACGTGGATTCTAAGCGGCGTCGCAGGGGCGAGCCTCTTCACAGTAGGTTTCGCCGCGCCGCTCGCTTCGCTGCTGACGATAATAATAAGCCTCTGGTTCCTCAAGAGCGGGAAATGGAAGACGCCAAGGTAAGATTGGATTAGCGAAGCATCTCTTGACGGCGCGTTCATAAAGCGCGGAGCCGATAATTACAGCCGGCTGGTTTCTCAGGCTTATGAAGTGACCTGAAGCTGCGAAGAGCATTAACTCCAAGGCACGAAAAAGGACGAGACCGCCGCCGTTAGGCTGTGGACCTCGTCCATTAAAAAAGCAAACCAGTTACAATCTGTGACGGCGCGCTATCCGCGTAAGCGGACATTTCAATATACCGTTACCACCGCCATATGCAAAATGCGTCACGTCAAGAAGCGTGGAGTCTGCTTTAGTTATCCACGCAAATCAGCGCTCCACTCAAATATGCGCCCCGTCCTCGGGTCTATTTCGAATTCGTATTTTATGCCCTCGTGGAAAAGATCTCCCTCATAGCGCGCGTCGTGGCCTCCGCCCTCGCGGCGCATACGTATATCCTTGAAATGCGAGCCGGGAACCTTTTGCTGCACGATGCGTTTCGCTTCGTCGATGCTGACGGGGCTGCCGCCGAGCGTACGAAGCCACTTTCCGTCCACCTCGTAGTCCGCCCCGATGATGCGTCCGCCCTCGCGCGCGACTTCAAATTCGTAGTCGCCGTAGCGAGTCTCAAAATCGACTTTGAAGACGGCGATGCCGTTTTCGCGGTCGCGTTTGATCTCGACGTTGTAGGCGTCCTTCTCCGGCACTTCTGCGTTCTTCAGCGCGATGGCGAAAGCGCGCTCGCCGCTTATTTCATCTGCGCAGAACCCGGCGCCCACGGCTGTCAGTACGAAGGCAAGGCAGAGTATGGCGCAAGCAGCTGAAGTTTTCAATTTCATGATACATTCCTCCTTATCGGGATTATTCGGCTTATATGATACCAGATTACAGGTCAAGCTTCATCTCGCCGGGCTTTATGAAATTCATGCGCCGCATCGCCTCGGCTATGACGAGCGTCGTCACAGCAGGCAGAATGAAGTGCATCAGCGCGATCTGCATAAGCACTGCGGGCGAACCGCCCATCGCCTCGACGGCGCCGAACTGTCCGACTAGGCCGCTCGTCCCCATGCCGGCGCCTGAGGGAACGTTCGTCATCTTAAACACGAGAGTCGACACAGGGCCGAGGATGAAGCTTGCTAGCGTTGGGGGGATCCAGATCATCGGATGGCGCACAATGTTCGGCATCTGGAGCATCGACGTCCCGAGTCCCTGCGACAGAAGCCCTGCAACGCCGTTCTCGCGGAAGGACATGACCGCGAAGCCGATCATCTGAGTAGAACAGCCGACCGCCGCGGCCCCGGCCGCTATGCCGGAGAGGTTGAGCGCCACAGCTATAGCGGCGCTCGATATAGGGAGCGTGAGTATCATGCCCATTATCGCGGAGACGAGCGCGCCCATCGGCCCGGGCTGGAGCTCCGTCGCGCGCATTATCACGAGGCCGAGCCACGTCATCATCGCGCTGACCGGCGGGCCGATGAGTTTTCCCGCCGCCATGCCCGCTATAACAGTCAGCGCGGGAGTCGCAATTATGTCGACCGGCGTCTCCTTAGAGACGGCCTTGCCGAACTCGGCCCCGACGATGGCGGAGACGAAGGCCCCGACAGGCCCGCCCCAGGCGTTGCCGGCGAAGCCCGCCGCGGCGCAGGAGAATACGACCATAGGCGGGGCCTTGAGCGCCTGCGCGACTGCGACGGCGATGGCCGGGCCGACCATCTGCCCCGCAATGCCGCCAAACTCGACCAGTATAGGCAGCCCGCACTTCGAACCGATAGTTTTGAGTATCAGCCCCGTTATGAGCGACGCAAAAAGACCGACGCCCATAGCGCCGAGCGCGTCGACAAAGTAGCGCGAAAAAGAAAAACGAATGTCCTTGCGCGCGAGAAAAGCAGAAAAAGGATTAGACGACGATGGCAACAATACCGCCCCGCTTATCAGGAAATTTCATCTGCAATTCTATAAAGCGGCGGCACGGATGTCAAACATGACCGCGATCGGAATTGCGCGCAGCCGCATCGTACAAAACGGGCCACGCGCTTCGTGCGTGCGGCCCTGCTTGGATTTGAGTCTTTCGTTATTTCGGGAACTTCCTGCGTCCGGCGCCTTCGCCGTCGCGCGCTCTTGAGCGCGGGCGGAAGCTTTCGCGGCCTTCGCGCGGCTCGCGTGCTTCGCGAGTTTCGCGGCGCGGCGCGCGGTCGCCGGTTCTTCTCGGGCGGTCGTCATCCCCTTTGATTTCGCGCATTGCGGCGATCGGTAACCCCTCTTTCTCAAGGCGTTCGCGGCGCGCTTCGATGTACGACGCTCCGCGCGGCGATATTTCGACGACGGCGCTCGTGTCGCGCAGGCGGATGTTGCCGACGTCCTCGCGTCCGAGCCCCGCGCCGCGGCATATCGCGCCGAGCAGCGGGCCGACCTCCCAGCCGTCGTTGCGCCCCGCGGCGAACTGCACGGAGAGGCCGCCGGTCATTTCGGGCCGCTTGAAGCGTTCTTTGCGCGCCGCGTCTTTGCCGTTTCCGCGCTGCGCCGCGTCGCGGCGTCCCTTTTCGCGGTCCATCTCGAACTGCACGTCCTCGCGTATCGAGTAGCCGCTCGGCTGGTCGCCGTAGGCCTTCGCGAGAAGCCCCGAGACGAGCACGGGCGCTTCCTCGCGCGACAGGAGCTCGCGCGCCCATTCCTCGAATTCGTCGGATTCCAGCGCGTGCTCGATGATGTTGTTTTCAAAGCGGATGCGCGACTGCCCTTCTATTTCCGCCGCGTCCGGGGCCGGTATCCATTCGAGCGTCAGCTTCGAATGCGACTGGTGCAGCATGAATTTGAACTGACGCGCCTCGCGCGCGGTGAGCAGTATCAGGTTGCTGCCCTCGTGGCCCGCGCGGCCGGTGCGTCCGCTGCGGTGGACGAAGGCTTCGAGGTTCTGCGGCAGTCCGTACTGTATGACGTGGCTGACGGCGTCTATGTCGAGACCGCGGGCCGCGACATCGGTCGCGACGAGTATGGAGACGCGGCCGCCGCGCAGCGCCGAGAGCGCGTTGTTGCGCTCGCGCTGGCTCATGTCGCCGTGTATCGCGGTGGCGCGGAAACCTATGTCGCAGAGGCGGTCGGCGATGTCCTGCGTTTCTGCGCGCGTTCCGCAGAAGAGCAGAGATTTGCTCGGGTTCTCCCATATCAGGACGTTGACAAGACCTTCAAAGCGCTTGCGCGACGGGATGATGTAGGCCTTCTGCGTGATGTCGCTGTGCGAGGCGACGTCGGAGACGAGCGAGATTTTCTTCGGCGCGTCGAGGTAGAGCTTCGTCAGAGAGAGCACCTCGGGCGGCATGGTCGCGGAGAAGAGCCACGTGCGCTCGACGTGGTCCATCGCCTGAAGTATCGCCTCCATCTCGTCGTGGAAGCCCATGTCGAGCATGTGGTCTCCCTCGTCGAGCACCACGCTCGTGATGTCGTCGGTCTTGAGCGTGCCGCGGCGCAGGTGGTCGAGGATTCGCCCCGGCGTGCCGACGACCACGGAAGCGCCGTCGCGCAGCGAACGTATCTGGCGCTCCATGTCGAGGCCGCCGACGAGCGTCGCGACGCGGACGCCCATGTCCGCGCCGAGCCAGGCGAATTCGCGCGCCGTCTGCTGCGCGAGCTCGCGCGTCGGCGAGAGCACGATTATGCGCGGCGTGCGCGCGCCCGGCTCCATTTCGTTGAGCAGCGGCAGCGCGAAGGCGAGCGTCTTTCCGCTGCCGGTGCGCGCCTGTACTATGAGGTCGTCGCCGGCGAGGCTTTCGTCGCGCAGCACGGCGGTCTGCACCGGCATCGGGTGCTCGAAGCCCTTGCGCTCCAGCGCGCGCAGCAGCTCCGGCCTTAGGTTGAAATCTGTGAATCTTTCCTGAATTTCCTGCATTAAAAAATTTTACCTCCTGAAAATATACGGACACGCGCGGGCCGGGCGGCGCGCTCGTGCGCTCCGCAGCGCGGCAGTATCACGCTGTCCCCTATGCATCCGGCACAAACATTCCCGTGCCGCGAAAATCTATCAAATCGATGAGAAGAAACGAGAAATTTCGTTCGCAGGCGATACGCGGTGCAAAGAACCTTCATGCGGTGCGCGGCCTTTTTATCGGGCCGCCCGTCCGAAGACGGCTAAACTTCATTATATGTTCGCCGCCGTTCCTCTGTCAACACGCGCGCACTTGCGCTTTCGCGCCGCCGCGCTATCATTGAAGCGGAACGCTAAACGAAGGGAGCGCGAAAAAATGGATTTTCTCGAACTTGCGAAGGAACGTTACTCTGTAAGAAAGTTTTCCGACAAGAAGGTCGAGCGCGAAAAGCTCGACGCGATACTCGAAGCGGGGCGCTGCGCGCCGACCGCGGTGAACTACCAGCCGCAGCGCGTGCTCGTGCTCGAAAGCCCCGAGGCGCTTGAAAAGCTCAAGGGCTGCACGCCCTACCACTTCCACGCGCCGCTCGCGCTGCTCGTCTGCTACGACCGCGAGGCGAGCTGGAAGCGCTCGTTCGACAACTGCGACATGGGCGCGGTGGACGCGGCCATCGTCACGACGCAGATGATGCTCGAAGCCGCGTCGCTCGGCCTCGGCACGACGTGGGTCGGCTACTTCGACCCCGCGGAGGTGCGCAAGGCCTACGAGCTGCCCGACTATTTCATCCCCGTCGCGATACTGCCAGTCGGCTATCCCGCGGCGGACGCCGCGCCCGCGCCGTTCCACGAGAAGCGGCTCGCGCGCGAAGAGACGGCGTTCTTCGACAGCTTCGACGGCATAAAGCCCGGCAATCGCGAGGCCGGCGCGCACTAACGCGATGAAGATAATCATATTCGACGGCGGCCCGCGCAAGGGCTGGAACACGGCGCGGATGTGCGAAAGCTTCGCCGCGGGCGCGGCGGAGGCGGGCGCTGAGGTCGAGACGGTACGGCTTTACGACCTCGACTTCAAGGGCTGCCGCAGCTGCTTCGCATGCAAGGTCAAGGGCGGCGCGTCGTACGGCAGATGCGCGCAGCGCGACGGCGCGGGCGGGCTGCTCGAGCGAGCGGCGCAGGCCGACGGCCTCGTCTTCGCCTCGCCGGTGTATCTGTGGACGGTGACGCCGCAGCTCCACGCGCTGATAGAACGGCTGATATTCCCGCTCGTCAGCTACGCGAAGGAAGAGCCGGCTCTCGCGTCGAAACGCATCGAGACCGCGATGATATATACGATGAACGTCAAAGAGCCGCAGTTTCACGAAACGTACATAAACGGCGGCAAAGGACCGCTCGGCGCATTCGAGAGCTTCGTCGGCCGCGTATTCGCGAAGCCCGAGCGCGTCTGCGCCTTCGACACATATCAGTTCACGGACTACGCGAAATACGACGCGGACAAATGGGACGAAGCGGAAAAGAAAAAATGGCGGGACGAAGAATTTCCGAAGGAGCTGCTCGCCGCGCGCGAGGCGGGGCGGCGCATGGCGGAAAAGATAAAGGCGAAGGGCTAGCCGCGCGCGCGGAGACCGCGACGTTTTTCGAGCGCGTTTACGAAATCGTGCGCGCAATACCGCGCGGCCGCGTCGTCAGCTACGGGCAGATAGCCTATATGCTCGGCGCTCCGCGCGCGGCGCGCCAGGTCGGCTGGGCGATGCGCCGCTGCCCCGACGATCTGCCGTGGCAGCGCGTCGTCATGAGCGACGGCTCGATAGCGGGCGGCGGCTACTCGGAGCTGCGCCGCGCGAAGCTTATAGCCGAAGGCGTGCCGTTCACCGACGGCGGGCGCGTCGACATGCGCGCATGCCGCTGGAACGGACGCGACGCGGCGCGCGCGGATTCCTGCGATTGACGCCGCGGCGGTAATTTTATAAAAATTCCTGCTTGATAACAGAACTCCGCAGAATTATAATGCGCGCCATAAACGGGACGGCAGCCACAACGCCCTCCCGTTTTCAATTTTTCTGCGGGAAGATGATGCACTCATGGAAAGACATATAACCACACTGAGGGGCGAAGCGGCGCTCGCCGCGGCGGTCTTCGTCAACAGCTTCGGCGTCGTGCTGATGCTCTACTCCGGCGCGGGAATCTCCGCGATTTCGAGCGTGCCCTACGCCTTTTCGGAGAGTTTCCCCGCGCTCTCGCTCGGCATGTGGACCTTCGCCTTTCAGTCGCTGCTGGTCGCAAGCCTGATGTTTCTGCGCGGGCGCTTCGTCGCGGAATATATCTTCAGCTTCGCCGTCGGCTTCGCTTTCGGCTCGGCGATGGATTTTCACGAAAGCTGGATAGCGCTGCTGCCGGGCGGGCTCGTCTGGCGCGTGCTCTATTTCTTCGTCAGCTGGTTCATCATCTGCTTCGGCATCGCGCTCTCGAACCGCTGCAAAATGCCGATAATCCCCACGGACCTCTTCCCGCGCGAGCTCGCCGACATCACGGGCGTTTCGTACCCGAAGATAAAAATTTCGTTCGACGTGATATGTCTTGCGGTGACGGCGGCGCTGACCTTCTGCTTCCTCGGCGAGGTGCGCGGCCTCGGCGTCGGGACCATCGCCGCCGCTTTCACGATGGGGAAGGGCGTCGGCCTCATCGGCGAGTGGATGGACGGGCGCGTGCGTTTCGTCTCCGTACTCAGCGGACGCGGCGCGCCACGCGCAGCGCGCTGAAAAAATTTTGCATCGTCGCTGTAAATACGTAAAACGCATAGTTTTTTCAAGGCGGTTGCAATTTTTTGCTTGTTATATAAAGTCATGAATCAAAGTTATATTTCAAAAAAATAATTTATCCAACATTTGACAGCCGGGGCGCGTGGTGATAACATGTCGCCATCTTGCGGGAACGGAGGAAACGTTATGTTAAGAAACATAAGCAACAATAACATAATAATTATAATTATTAACGCGGCTCCTTCTCGTAGGAACGGCGTTTAGCGCCGTTTGAGCAGACGAGCAAGGGGCCCTTTCAAAACGAAAGGGCCCCTTTTTTAGTGCAAAAATTTCTAACACGGATTTATGCAAGGAGGAACCACAGATGAACAAAACACTTGAAGTAAGATGGCACGGACGCGGCGGACAGGGAGCGAAGAGCGCTTCCGCGATACTCGCCGAGGTTCTTTTCGAGGAAGGCAAGCACGTACAGGCTTTCCCGGAATACGGCGCGGAGCGCCAGGGCGCGCCGATACGCGCCTACAATAGAGTCTCGGATTCCCCGATACGCCGCCGCTGCGGAGTGCAGAACCCCAATATAGTCGTAGTCGTAGACCCGACGATGGTCGAGAGCGCGAACCCAACCGAGGGCACGACCGAAGACGCGGTATATCTCGTCAACAGCGCGGAGAACGCGAAGGAACTCCGCCGCCGCCTCGGCGTTTCGTCGAAGGCGAAAGTGCTCGTCGTCGACGCGACGAAAATCACACTCGAAGAGCTCGGCCAGAACCGCCCGAACGCGCCGCTGCTCGGCGCTCTCTCGCATGTATTCACCGACGTTCCAGTCGAGTCCTTCGTCAACCACTTCACGAGCAAGATGACGAAGCTCCCGCAGCCGGTGCTCGAAGCCAACCGCCGCGCGATACTGCGCGGACGCAGCGAGGCGGTCTTCGCATGAGTAAACCGCAATGCTGGCAGGAGGTGCCGATGGCTACGGTAGCCTTCGGGGCCTCCGCACTGAAAGTGCAGACGGGGCTGTGGCGTTCGATGCGCCCCGTAATCGACACGACGAAATGCGTCTCATGCCTCCGCTGCTGGCTCCAGTGCCCCGACGACTCGATAGAGCTTGACGCGGAAAGCAAAGTCACCGGAATAAACCTTTTCTTTTGCAAGGGCTGCGCGATATGCGAGCGGATATGCCCCACCAAAGCGATAACGATGCATTCGGAATCTTCATTCGCCGGAGATACGGCGGTTTCGGGCGAACACCCCGGGGAGGTCGGCGCGCATGTCAAATAAGAAAAAAGTCATGACCTCCGGCAACCTAGCCTTCGCGGAGGCGATGCGCCAGATCAATCCCGACGTCGTCGCGGCTTACCCAATCACACCGTCGACGGAGATCCCGATGCGTTTTGCGGACTTCGTGGCGAACGGCAAGGTCGATTCGGAATACGTCGCCGTCGAAAGCGAACACTCGGCTATATCGGCCTGCGTCGGCGCGTCGATTTCCGGCGCGCGCGTCATGACCGCCTCGTCGGCGAACGGTGTAGCGCTCATGCACGAAATCTTCCCGATAGCGGCATCGTTCCGCGCGCCGATAGTCTTCGGCCTCGTCAACCGCTGCCTCGGCGCGCCTGTCAATATCCATTGCGACCACTCCGACAGCATGCCGGAGCGTGACTCCGGCTGGGTGCAGATTTACTGCGAGGACGCGCAGGAAGTTTACGACTCCGTACTGCTCGCAGTGCGCCTTGCCGAGGACGCGCGCGTGCTGACGCCGGTGTTCGTCTGCCAGGACGGATTTATCACGAGCCACTGCTACGAGCCCGTCGAGCTGCTTGACGACAAGACTGTGCGCAGCTTCGTAGGCGAGCGCAAGGCGGCCTATCCGCTGCTCGACGTCGACAACCCTGTATCCTACGGCTCGTTCACCATGTCCGAATATTATTTCGAGATAAAGCGCAATCAAATGGAAGGCATGAACAACGTCCTCACAGTCTACGAAGAACTCGCGGCTGAACTTGAGAAAGAGACGGGACGCCGTTATGAGCCGGTCGAGGACTACCGCGCCGACGACGCCGAATACCTAATCGTCATCATGTCCTCCGCGGCCGGCGTCGTCAAGG
>URAG01000044.1 GCA_900545755.1 uncultured Cloacibacillus sp.
ACTTCAAAGGTCACGAGCTGACTGGTTTCGGCGGCGCGGTGAAAAACCTAGGCATGGGTTCTGGCTCGCGCGGCGGGAAGATGGAGATGCACAGCGACGGCAAGCCCTCCGTCGACGAGGGTAAATGCATCGGCTGCGGCCGCTGCATAGGCGCCTGCCCCTTCGACGCGGTACAGCCCGACTGGGAGGGCTCGGAGGTGACGCTCTGCCGCAAGATGGCCGAGTACGCGAAGGCCGTCATCGACGGAAAGCCGCACTTCCACATCGCCGCCGTCGTGGATGTTTCGCCGTTCTGCGACTGTCACGCTGAGAACGACGCAGCCGTCGTGCCGAACATAGGCTTCTTCGCCTCGCACGACCCTGTGGCGCTCGACCAGGCCTGCGCCGACGCTGTGATGAAAGCCCCGGTCGTAGAAAACAGCTACCTAGCCGACCAGATAAAGAAAAACGGCGCGGGAGCCGATCATTTCCACACGATACATCCCGACACTCACTGGCAGGCGACGCTTGAACACGCAGAAAAGATAGGCATTGGGACGAGGGAGTACGAGTTGAAGGAGATTTAACGAAAATTCAAATAAGAGGTATAAGACGCGGAGCCGCTTTTGTAAGCGCGCTCCGCGTCTTGTGTGTTTCGTTGGATAAGAAAAGAAGCTCCACGCCTGCCTACTTTTTTACATATTTGTTTTAGTTGTTTTATATCGCTTGTAAGATTATCCGCGCCGCTATGACCAGCAGAACGCCGCCGCCTGCGTATTCGGCCTTTCTGCCGAAGCGGGAGCCGAGCTTTTTGCCGACGAGCGTGCCGGTCGCTGAGAGCGCGAAGGTTATGATTCCAGCGAGCACCGCGAGCGAGAGCGCGGAGCCGCCTGTGCTTTCTATAGAGAAGCCAACGGCGAGCGCGTCCAGCGAGGTTGCGAACGAGAGCAACGTCATGCTTCTGAGAGTTATCGTCATCGACGAGCAGTCTTCCTCGCCGCCGCCCGCCGCCTCGCGTATCATGTTGACGGCGACCCAGACGATGAGCGCCGCGGCTATCCACGGCGTCCATGTGCTGAAAAATCCGGAGAGTCCTCCCGCGATTACGCCGCCCAGCAGCGGCATGAAAAACTGGAACAATCCGAACGCGCCTCCGACCGTCAGCACTTTCTTCGCGCTTATGCGGTCATGGCATAGCCCTATGCAGATGGAGACGGAAAAGGCGTCCATCGCGAGCGACGCGCCGGTCGCCGCGGTGGCTATGAATTCTGCGAGCATTGTAAATCATTTTCCTCCAATACTTTCAAGCCAGCGCTTTTTGTAAAGTCCGCAGACCGATATGAAGAGCACCAGCAGCAGCGGCCCGACGAAAACTCCGAGGAAGCCCCACTTTATCACGCCGCCGAAAAGGCCGAGCACTATGACGAGCGTCGATATCTCTACGCCGCCCCTGCCGCCAGAACTTATCAAGTAAGGTCGGAGCAGGTTGTCTATCGTTCCGACTATCGCCGCGCCCCACACGAAGAGTATCGCGGCGTTCTTCATGTCGCCCGTAAAAGCGAGGTATATCGCCCCAGGCACCCAGACGACCGCCGTCCCCGCCGGGAACATACCGAAAAAGAACATCAGCATCCCGAAAAATACGGGATTCCCGAGACCGACTATCCACCAGCCTATCGCCCCGAGCACAGCCTGGACTGCGACGGTGAAGATTATACCGTATATTATCGAGTTCAGAATCCCAGAAATTTGGCTGAAAAAGTTTTGTTTTTCTTCCGGTTCAAGCGGGGTCACGCTTTTTATGTAGTCGATTATCTTTTTGCCGTCGCGTATAAAGAAGAAGGAAACCATTAGCGTTATTACGGAGTTTAGTAGAAAAGACGAGCCATGTTCTATGAGCCCAGCCGAAATGGAGCGGAGGAAGCGCGTCGCCCACTGCACGACGTTCTGCACCAAGCCGCGCAGCGCTTCGGAGTCGGCGAGGAAGGTCCGAACGTTGTCCGCTATCCAGACCGGCAACCAGTCTGGAAGTTCTATCGCCGCTCCGTTGTGCGCGATTTGCTGAATCTTGACGAAGAGCTGCGTGAAGATGCGTCCGAGGCTCGTCACTTCGCTCGCAAGGGTCGAGAGCGCGAGCAGCACAGGGATGAAACATAGCAGCAGCAACGCCGTCATTGTGACGGCGGCGGAAACGCTCGGATATCTGCCGTCGCCGAACGCCTTGAGCATCTTTTTATTGAGCGGCGCGGCGACGAACGAAAGCATACCGGCCCAGATTATCGCGGTCGCCATCGGCGAGGTTATATCCCATGCGAGCAGCGCGAAAAATGCGAAGAAAATTATAAAAGGGACGTTGCCGCTGAAAAAATTTGCATATCCGTTGCCCGAAGCCATAAAATTAACACCTCTCGATGTTATAATAAAAATATACGGAATATTATACATCAACAGCCAAAGAAGGTGTGTCGCTCCGTGCCGGCAGAAGAATTTGCATACTATGAACAGTTCGGGGAACGCCCCACATATTCGGGGCGGGACGAAGCGGATAAATCAGACATGAAAGAGAATGCGGCCCAGGGAATATTCCACAAGGCCATAAAGGTCATCGCGATCGGCGGAGGCGGCGGCAACGCGCTCAACCATATAATATCGCACGGCCTCAAGGACGTAGACACGCTGGCGGTCAACACCGACGTGCGCTCTCTCGGCAGCTCGCTCTGCGAGTCGAAGATAGTTCTCGGCGAGCGCGTCACGAAGGGGCTCGGCGCCGGGGCTATGCCCGAAGTCGGGGCGCGCGCTGCGCTTGAGTCGCTTGACGAGATACGCCGCTACATGAAGGGCGCAGATATGGTCTACCTCACAGCGGGCATGGGCGGCGGAACGGGGACGGGAGCCATCCCGGTGATCGCGCGCGCCGCGCGCGAAATGGGGATACTGACCGTCGCGGTCGTAACGAAGCCCTTCTCGTTTGAAGGGAAGCGCCGCCGCCGCTATGCAGAGGAGGGCATAGAAAAGCTCTTCCCTGAGGTCGACGCGCTCATCGTAGTACCTAACGACAGGCTTCTCGAAATGGCGCAGAAAAACACGCCGCTGACGGAATCTTTCTCGCTCGCCGACGAAGTCCTGCGCCAGGCGGTACAGGGAGTCACCGATCTCGTGACGCGCCCCGGGCTCGTTAATGTAGACTTTGCCGACCTCAACACCGTAATGCGCGGCGCGGGACGCACCGTAATGGGCGTCGGAGCCGCGAGCGGCGAGGACTGCGTCGAAAAAGCAGTACGCATGGCGCTCGAAAGCCCGCTGATGGAATGCTCGATGCAGGGGGCTAAGGGCGTGCTCATGAACATCACGCACAGAAAAGAGCTCGCGCTCTACGAAGTCGGACTCGCAGCCGACATCATAGAGGACGTAAAGTCGCCGGACGCCCACTTCATCTGGGGCTGCGCGGAGGACAAAGCCATAGAAGAAGAGGTCGAGGTGACGATAGTCGCCGCGGGCTTCGACGAAACGCAGCATGAGCCGGAGCCGGAGAGAAATGTCTTCATGCGCCGCGCCGCGCCGCAGCGCGAGGAACGCGCACCCGAAACCTGCTATTATAATGAAGAGTCCGCCCAACAGACGGAAGCGGCTGGACAGCCCCAGCCTGAGCGGCAGCCTGCGCCATCTCCATATGCCGGAGTACGCACGCCGGCATGGCTGCGCGACGACGCGCCGGCCGAAGAAGAACCGGGCGAAGACGAACCTTACGCCGGCAAACGCCACAGCGCATACGACGCATATGAAAACCCGACCTTTGTAAGACGGGGCCGCTCGCTCAAAAAGTAACCGCGCGGCGTAAATTTAAGAAAAGACTTGAAAATAATAAAAAGACGCTCACGCTGCGGCGCGGGCGTCTTTTTTATAATCGCTTAACTTTATATAGATATTGGTTTTATCGTCGCCCCGCGCTTGACGCGGGGCCCAGCGGCTTTAAACTCACAAACGTTACAGTCTTTTGAGTTAGATGCCATGTCAAGCGAGGCATGACGGAGCGGCGTTATATCATTTATTAAGTTAAGCATGCTATATGCGCTCGCGAGGTTTTATCGCCGTAACACTGATTCCTGCCCGTTCAAGCGAACCGGCGTTTTTGCCTTCTTGGCCGCGCGACTGCGAGCGTTCCTGGAGCCGCGCAGGTTCGCCGGATTTTTCGCGAAAGCATCTATGCACACATATCCACAAAAGGTCAGCTAAAGTTAATAATATAATACACATTTTTATACACAGAAGGTGGACAAACGGGCGCATCTGGCCGCGCGGCGGCGCGATGGTATAATGAAGAACGGCAGAAAAGACTGCGCAAGCACAAAAACGGAGGAATGAAAGATGTCTGCGAGGACAGAGGCGGAATTCGACTACGAGATATGTTCAAGCAAAATCAGGCCGATAGCCGAGGCGCTGATCAAAAAATACGACGAGCTGCACCATATAGATCCCGACAAAATACTTTTCGTCGTGAACCATAAAAGCTCAGGAAGCAAAAAACAGATGACGCTCGCGAAGACGACGAAGATATCGCCGAAGTGGACGGAACTGCTCTATCAGCTCGGCTCGTGCTCGTATTTCTATATGATAGAGTTCTACGCGAAGACGACCGCAGCGATGGACGAAAGCCAGATGGTCGCGCTCGTCTACCGCGAGCTGCGCCGCATCGGCCCCGAAGGCGAGATACTGACGCCCGACGTCCACGACTGGTGGCAGATACTTATGGGCCTCGGCCGCAAATGGTTCTACCCCGACGCGACATGCCCGAACCTGCTCGACGACAACGTAGACTGGAAGAAACTCATGGGGACCTATTACGAAGAAATCCACGACGGCCAATAGCTCCACAAAAACGCCACATTTCCGCCACATAAAACCCATAAAACAATCATAAGACCGACACATCCCCGCGTTATACTTTTCTCAGAAAGGCGGGGATGTTTCAATTTCCCCGGAAACACAGCACTCCCCGGAAGCTTCTGCCTTCGGGTTTGTAATAGAAAACGCGTACCAACACCGAACGAAAGGATGTGAAAACCAGTCTCCCACATACGGCGGGAAGTAGCAAAGCACGGCGCAGCCGAAAGGCGCCCTGCATAAACGCCACGCAGAGCGGAAAACCTGCCAGAACGAAACTCTGTAAAACGTTGCTGCCAATACCCAATGAGTGAAAAGACCTCCGGCTGCCGCCAGAGGTCTTTTCGTGTGGAAGATGGCGGAAAATTCCCACGTAGCTTAACTTCGCCGGCATCTTCCATGACCATGCGCATTTTCGCTTCCTGATTAAGAAAGGCGGCAGTGGAAAAGTTTTATGGCCGCGGCGCCCGGTTCTGTCAGAAAAAGCAAATTCCCGCCCTCTGGCTCTTTCGCGCCGCCGGTAGTATAGTAGCGCAATGGGCGCTCGCGCCCAAGAAAAAGCGGAGGATTCGATAAATGAAAGAACTACTCAACTTATATCTGTCGTTTTTTAAAATGGGCGCAGTCACATTCGGCGGAGGCTACACGATGCTGCCGATACTGAAACGCGAATGCGTCGAAAATAAGCGCTGGGTCAGCGACGAGCAGGTGATGGATTTCTACGCCGTCAGTCAGGGGCTGCCGGGCATTATCGCCGTCAACGTCGCAGTCTTTATCGGCTACCATGTACGGCGCACTGCGGGCGGCATCGCGGCTGCGCTCGGCTGCGTCTCGCCATGCATCGTGATCATCAGCATAATAGCCGCCTTCCTTACGAACTTCCAGGACAACGCCATTGTGCGCGAAGCGATGGCCGGCGTATCGATATGCGTCGTCGCTCTGATACTCGACGCGGTGCTCGGCCTCTGGAAGAAAGGCGTTAAGGACAAACTCGGCGTAGCTGTCTGCGCCGCCGTCTTCGTTTTAATGGAGTTTACGCCGGTTTCTCCTATTCCGATAATCGTCGGCGCTGCGCTGCTCGGCGTCGTCTGTAAGACGCTCGCCGCGAAGAAGGAGGCTGCGAAGTAAATGATACTGCTTCAGCTTTTCGTCGAATTCTTTAAGATAGGGTTGTTCGCAGTCGGCGGCGGTATGGCTACGATTCCGTTCCTCCAGGAACTCGGCCAGCGCACGCACTGGTTCAGCCAGCGTTTTATAACGGACATGATAGCGATATCGGAATCAACGCCGGGGCCGATCGGTATCAACATGGCGACCTACGTCGGCTTCAGCCTCTCTGGCGTGATAGGCGGCATCGTCGCTACGCTCGGCGTCGTAGTCCCGGCTGTCGTCATAGTCACGCTCGTTTCGAAATCGCTTGAAAAATTCAGCGGCAACAAGTACGTCGATTATATGTTCTACGGCCTGCGTCCCGCCGTGACTGGGCTTATCGCGGCCGCGGGCTTCGACGTTTTCCGCATCGCCGTCGTCCATATAGGCGAGTCCATGCCGCCGCTCTCTGCGGTGCCGTGGTGGCGCATCGCCTATTTTGTCGTTATTCTGTACTTAATAAGGAAGTTCAAGAAACACCCGATAGTCTATATAGCGGCGTCCGCCGTCGTAGGAATAATAGCCGCGCCGCTGTTTATGTAGCGAAGGGCGGTTTCAAAGCCCCGCCGCGCTTTTAAGTAAATCGCTTTAGAGCAAAGCCGCGCGCAACGCGGCTTTTACTTTCTGCCGCCGCGGGATTTCGACGCCCGCCATTCGTCCTTCTTTACAATATAAATAATGTGCGGCATCTCAATTCCCCTGTAAATTTTTATCAAGCTCCCGCGTTCCGCCATGCCGAGCCGTTCCGCCACGTGCCGCGAGGCGCTGTTTTCAGGACGTATCTCGGCGATGACCTCTTCGGCGCGTAGTTGGTCGAACGCATAATCAATGCAGGCCGACGCGCCTTCCGTAGCGTAGCCGCGCCCCCAGAAATCTTTGCCGAGAATGTAGGCGACGCCCATGCGGCGCGCGCCGTCCACCGTTTCGAGCAGCGGGCCGATGAATCCAGCGAGCGCGCCGCCTTCGCGCTCGACCGCCGCGAGGTAGCTGAAGCCTTCGCGCCGGTACCTCGCAATGTTTTCTGCTATCCACGCGCGCACTTCGCCGTCCGAAAAGCCGTGCTCCCAGGCGTACATCACCCGCGCGTCGCCGAGAATTTTGCGCGCCGCTTCAAAATCCGCCTCCGCCATCTCGCGCAGCAGAAGCCGCTCCGTTTCTATGACAAGCATGGAATCCTCCCTTCGCCGCATGCCGGTTTTTTCAGCGCCTCGCGGCGTTTTTCGCGCTTTTGCGCTTCGCTTTACTGCCAGTTGTTGACGTTCATCATATTCAACTTGAGCGCGATGTCTACGGCGAGGCGTTCTTCGTGGTTGTGAAGGTCCGCCTCAAGCAGTTCACAGATTTTTGAGAAGCGGTATTTGACAGAGTTGTAATGTATCAGCAGCAGCTCGCTCGCCATTTTCAGATTCCAGCCGCATTTTATGATCGCCTCGAGCGTTTCGGTCAGCGAGGCGTTGTACTTCGCGTCGTAGTCGGCGAGCGGCCTTACGTAGCGCTCTATGAACTCGCTTGCTTCGCTCGTACCCGCTATGGATGATAGCAGCCTGTATATACCCATGCGGCTGTAGAAGAGTATGCAGTCGAATTTTTCTATCTGGTACCCGAGGTTTATCGAAGTGCGCGCCTGTCTGTAGCTTTTGTGAATGTCGCGGATGTTCTGGAAGTATTCTCCGACGCCCATCGTGACGGTGAAGATCATTTTACCGGCTATCCTGCTGCGTATCGCGCCGAAGACTCCTTCAAGCTGCGCGTATATTTTATTCTGATCGTATTTCTCCGGCGAGACTATGAATACGGCGAGGTCGCTCTGTTTGTAGCATTTCGCGCCGGGAAAGGCCGCGAGCATCTGGCTTATCGATACGTCGAAGATGCTGCGCGACGCCTCTTGGAGCTTCGAGTCTTTTTCGAGGTCGAAGCCCGTGACGTAGTATTTTTTTATATTGTTTATGTCGACTATGACGACGAATCCGCCGTTGTGGAAATCCCACCCGTAGAGGCGGGCGCGGCTGTGTATTTCCGTCTCCGTCTTGACGTTGTTGGTCAGCAGGTCTTCGAGGAAGACGTCGCGGTATTTATCCTCTATGCGCTGGCTTGCGACCATGTCCATCATTCTGAGCGCGATCACCGTCGCAGCGTATTCGAGCGCGGCCGCCGTCATATCGTTGTCGCGGGCGAGCCTGCCGTCGCCGTCGAGCAGTATGCAGCCGAAGTTCTCCACGCTGTTGGCGACGCTGTGGCAGATATACTGCGACAATATCTCCGGCGTCAGCTCGTCGAAGCTCATTCCCGCGAGGCGGGCGCATATGCCGCCTGCGCCGTCCGAACGGTGTATGCGGCGGAAGCGCGTGTCGACGAAGACGGCGCTGCGCCCGAGCAGTGACCGCAGCGCGGAGAGCACGTCCTCGATGCTGTTTCCATTGACTGCGAGGCGCAGGAATTCGTTGTGTATCTTCTCGGAGTAGATGAGCCGTGCGGACCGCCTGTCGACTACGGCGGCCGTTACGGGGTTTATTATGTCGCGAAAGGCGTATTTTTCCGGGACGGAGATTATAGGGAAGCCGAGCAGATCCGCGGCGGCTAGCGCTTCGTGCGGTATCTCGTCTATGAAGCGGCCCGTCTTCACGGCGAGGCCGGCGGCGTTTTTCTTGTGCAGCTGGTAGACGAGCTCCGTCAGCAGCCGTTTGTCGTTTTTAACGGCGAAAGCGGTGGTGAGCACCAGCTCCTCGCCGCGCAGCCACGCGGAGCCGTCCGGAGTGTCCACCACCGTGACGGAGGCTATTTTCCTGCGGAGGCCGTTCCTCCCAGCAAGAAGCTTTATGCCGGAAAGAAACGGCATCTCAAGCAGATCTTCAACTGTTACGGCGTTTTCGTTCACGGAGCGTCACTCCCATAATTTTGCTGCGCTGTGCCGAGGCTTCATTTTGTCTTTCGTGTACAAAGACGATGCTTTTTTATTATATCATGACGACCTCCCGTCCGTCCCGCGCGCTCCGGACGGACGAGGCTTGTACCGTATGGACGTGGATTTTCGCATTTTTATGTACTTCGCGAATAAACGCCGTGCTTTGCGGATCGCCGGAATGCGCGCGCTGAGCGCGCGCCGGCGGGGTTTTGTCCGCGAAGTATATATGGAAGACAAAAACTGCGCGATATTCATGTACGCGCGCGATAATTTCACGCGCGGCCCGCGTCCGTATAATTTATTTCGTTCTCATCGGAACGAGGCCGACGCGGCCGCTCTGTCTCGTTTCCGCGGTGGGCTGACGCTTAAATAAAAATATGGGGTGTGGGAAAATGGACGACTATCTCAAAATTGCCAACTCCGGCATAGCATGGCTTTTATGCGCTGCGACGGTTGCCATCACCGTCCTCCAGGCCGTCCTTTACGTGAGGATGGCGCGCAGGACGGCGCGCGAGGCGAAGATCGACCCGACGGTCGTGAAGACTTCATTCAGAATCGGACTTATATCCGCGATAGGCCCCGCGATGGGCGTATTTATCGTCATGGTCGGACTTATGGCCGCGATAGGCGGCCCGATGGCGTGGCTGCGCCTTTCGATAATCGGAGCGGCTCCGACGGAACTGACCGCGGCCACTTACGGCGCGCAGGCCTCGGGCGTCGAGCTCGGCGGCGAGGGCTACGGGCTTACTGCGATGGCCGTGTCGTGGTTCGCGATGGCGCTGAACGGCGCAGGATGGCTCATCTTTACGGGGCTCTTCACGCCGAGCCTTGAAAAACTCCGCGAGCACATGAGCGGAGGAGACACGAAATGGCTCATCGTCCTCTCCGGCGCTTGCTCGCTTGGTATTTTCGGCTATCTCAACAACAACGAAATCATAAAAGGCGGCGGAAGCGCGCTCGCGTCGATTTCAGGGGCTTTGTGCATGGTGTTGCTCGTCAAATACGTAGTGCCGAAATGCCCTAAGCTCATGGAATACTCGCTCGGCATAGCGATGATAGTCGGAATGGCATGCGCCGTCGTATTCGACACGATGGCCGGGAAGTAAGCGGGAGGCGCGTAAAATGGAAAACAAGACTATGGAAAACTGGAAAAGAAGCTGCACCCGCATAGGAGCGCCGACGAACCTACTCGCCGCGGCGACGTCGTTCATACCGGTGCTGTGGCTATGCTCGACATACGACTGCTGGCCTGCGCTCGACGTCGTCCTGATGGCCTGGAGCATGGTTGCTCTATCGTTCGGTGCCTTCTACTTCGTCGAACCTATCTCCTACTACGCGGCGCTCGGCATGTCCGGGACCTACCTCAGCTTCCTCTCAGGCAATATTGGGAACATGCGCGTCCCGGTGGCCGCAATGGCGCTCGAATCCACCGACAGCCAGCCCGGCACTCTTCAGGCCGAGGTCGCATCGACGATGGCGATATGCGGCTCAATTATAACGAACCTCGTATTCACGACGATGGCGGCGATAGTCGGCGCGGCGGTCGTCGCAATACTTCCGGAATTCATCGTCGACGCGCTTACGAAGTACGCGGCCGCGGCGATATTCGGCGGCACCTTCGGCAATTTCGCGATAAAATACCCGAAGGTGGCGGTTTTTTCACTCGGCCTGCCGCTTGCGATAAAGCTGACGGTCGGCGCGCCGGCCTGGCTCCTCATCGTCATATCGGTCTTCGGCAGCCTCGCCGTCGCGAGATTCTTCTACGTGCGCGAACACAGAACAGCTTAACCATATAAGGAGGAACAGTGCAATGTGGCAGGAATGTGAAAAACTGCAAGATTATATAGTAGGGCTTAGAAGAGACCTTCATAAGATACCGGAGACCGGGACGGATCTCCCGGATACGCAGGCCTACATCTGCGCGGAACTCGACAGGCTCGGCGTCTGCTACTCGAAAAACAAGGGAGACTCCGGAATAATCGGGGAGATAAAGGGCGGGAAGCCCGGAAAGACCGTCCTGCTCCGCGCCGACATCGACGCGTTGCCGATACATGAGGAGACGGGGCTTCCTTTCGCATCGCAGCACGATGGGAAAATGCACGCCTGCGGTCACGACACGCACGCCGCCATGCTCATCGGCGCGTTGAAGGTTCTCAACGAACACCGCGAAGAACTGAACGGAAACGTGAAATTCGTATTCCAGACCGCCGAGGAAATTTCCAAGGGCTCGCAGATAGCGATAAAAGAGGGCGTAATGGACGGCGTCGACGCGGTGTTCGGAATACATATCGGCTCTATACTCGGCCCGTCGCTCCCGTCGGGGACAATCTCCGTCGTTCCCGGCTGCTGCATGGCCTCGTTCGACCGCTTCGTCCTGACGGTGAAAGGCAATGGCTGCCACGGCTCCACGCCGGAAAAAGGCGTCGACCCGATAAACATCGCCTGCAACGTCGTGCTCTCGCTCCAGGAAGTTATAGCGCGCGAAATTGCCGGTACGAAGCCTGCGGTCCTCACGGTAGGGATGATAAACGGCGGGTTTGCATATAACATAATCCCCTCGGAGGTTAAAATAGAAGGAACGATCCGCGCCGTCGAGGAGTCCGTGCGCCAGCAGCTCGCCAAGCGCATTGAAGAGATATCGAAAAACATCGCCGCCGCCTTCCGCGGAAGCGTCGATTTCTTTATGGACTGGGGCGCGCCGCCCGTCATCAACGACGAAAAGATGGCCGCGCTCGCCGCGAAGGCCGCCGCGAAGGTCCTCGGCGAAGAGCACGTGGTGACGGCGCAGGACGCGCCGAACATGGGCGGCGAAGACTTTGCCTACTATCTCGCGGAAAAACCGGGAGCTTTCATGTTCCTGAGCTCCGCCGACGCAGCGAAGCACACCGACGTGCCGCACCACAACCCGAAATTCATGGTCGACGAAGACGTGCTCAGCAAAGGCAGCGCCGTATTCGTTTCGATAGTCGAAGATTTCCTCAAATAACAGGACAGAAACACGCTGAGGGGGCCGCGGATGGCGGCCCCCTTTTCATTGCCTACAGCGCGCGCCGCAAAGCCGCAGGAAGCCTCGCGCATCCGGCGGCTTTTTTGCGTGACGGCGCGGACGCCACAGCGGCATAGATTTAAGTTACAATATCCGCGTATGGACGAAAAGCGAAAAGGAGGAGATTTCCATGATAGACCTTGAAGGGCTCTGGCGCGACGCGAAGGCCGGCACGCCCGTCTGCGCCGTCACCGGGACGACGAAGAACGCGGTCCTGAACGCGATCACGGAGGGCGCGCGCACGATCGAAGACATAGAAGCGGCGGTGCCGCTCTGCGGCGGCGAGTGCGCGCTGCGCAACGTCTCCGGCTGCGGCTGCCGAGAGAACGCCGCGGCGCTGTTAAAAATTTACGTCCCCGTCTTCGAAATGATGACCGAGGGCGGCGGCTGCCGCCACGGCAAGCCCGCGCCGAAGCCGGAGGGCTGCACCGGCGTCCGCACCGAAAAGTGCGGCGGCTGCACAGGCTGCGGCGCGTAGCGGAAATCGTCCTGAAATCAAAAATTTCAGCGCCTCGCTGGATTTTTTGCGTTTTACAAAACAGCGTCCGCGGCACGGCGCGGAGTAAAAACGGCTCGGCCCGCTGCCCCTGCGCTTGGTGCGGCGTTCTCTCATTGAAGCGGGCGTTCGTGTGTTCCGCATCCCGCCGAAGATGTCGGCGGCGTTCAGCCGGCGTTTTTCTTAAACGGCTGACGCCTAAAAGCGGCGGAAAATCCGCGGCGCTGCCTACGGCGAGGCTGGAAATTTCACTGCCTCGCGGGATTTTCACGCGATCGCCAATCGAAACGAAAAAATTAAAATACAGGAGACAACGATAAATGACAGGATGGATAAAAGAATTTAAAGAATTTGCGGTGCGCGGCAACGTCATGGACATGGCAGTCGGCGTCATAATAGGCGCGGCCTTCGGCAAAATCGTCACCTCGCTCGTCAACGATGTGATAATGCCGCCGATAGGGCTGCTCGCGGGCGGCATGGACTTCTCGAACCTTTTCATAAACCTTTCCGGCACGCCCGCCGCGACGCTCGCCGAGGCGAGGGCGGCGAGCCTTCCGGTCATCGCCTACGGCTCGTTCATCAACACCGTCATCAACTTCCTGATACAGGCCTGGGCGATCTTCCTCGTCGTCAAGTGCGCGAACAGGCTGCGCAAGCGCGCCCCAGAAGCGCCGAAGCCCGCGCCGCGGCTTTGCCCCTACTGCTTTTCCGAAATAAACGAAAAGGCGACGAGATGCCCCCACTGCACCTCTGAGCTGGAATAGAACCGCCGGAAGATTCATGTAAGGCCGCAATAAAACGCAGCCCGCCGCGTTTCTCATGACGCGGCGGGCTTGTCGTATTCCGCGGATTTTTTCACTGCCTCGCGGGTTTTTCCAGCGCTCTTGCAATCGCTATGCCGCGCAGATCTTTTTTGAAGCGGCGCAGGACCTCAAGCGAGAGCAGCGCGGCGAGCAGGGCCGTGCCGGCGAAGTTGAGCCAGAGGCCCGTCAGCCCGAGCGGGCGTAGCAGGAACATCAGCAGCACCGGGAAGACGAAGGCCGTCGAGAGCGAAATCGCAGCTGCCGGAGCGGGACGTTCGACGGCGAGCATATAGCTCTGCGTCGCGAATGAAAACCAGCGCGCCAGGTACGTCGCGCTGAACAGCCGCAGCGCGAACACCGCCGTCTCCATGAATTCCGCTCCCGCATCGGCTATGAACAGCGAAGCTATCCGCGCAGGGAAGAGGAAAATCACAGCCGACGCAGCAAGCGAGACCGCCGCGCTTGAGGCGAAGCATAGTTTTTCAATCGACTTCACGCGGCCGTAGCGTCCCGCGCCCCAGTTGTAGCCTACGGCGGGCTGGAGGCCGTCACACAGGCCGTAGCAGAGCGCGAGCACAAGATATTCTATGGTCATCAGAATTCCATAGACGGAGACAGCGTCAGCGCCGCCGAGACGTATAAGCAGCATGTTCATCATTATCGAGGTTACGCGCCCCGCGATGTTGTTCAGGAAGTTCGGCGCGCCCGCCGCGACGATGCGCCGCGTCATCGCAAAGCTGAAGCGCGGGCGGCGAAATCGCAGCTGGGCCCTGCCGAGGAAGAACGGCGCGAAGGCTATCGCCGCGCTCACCATCATGCCGAGGCAGGTCGCGAGCGCCGCGCCCCATATCCCGAAGCCGAATATTCCGAGGAAAAGTAATTCGAGGGAGCAGCTTAGTATCGACATAAAGATGTTGAGCGCCATGCTGCCGCGCACGTAGCCGCAGACGCGCAGGTAGTTGTCTACGGCGAAGATTATCGTCGTCAGCGGCGAGCATACCGCGTAGACGCGCAGATATTCGACGGCGAGGCGCGCCAGCTCGCCCTCCGCCCCCATTAGCCACATCAGCAGCGGCGCCGCGAAGAAGAGCGCCGCGCCGACGGCCGCGCCCGCCGCGACGATCATCGCGCAGGCGCATGAAAAAATGTTGTTCGCCCGCTCCTCCTCGCCGCGCCCGAGGCTTATGGAAATAGGCACGGCGGAGCCCACGCCTATGAGGTCGGCGAGCGCGAAATTTATCACGACGAATGAAAATACGAAACTCTGCGCCGCAAACGCCTGCGCGCCGAGAAAACGCCCGACGAGCACTCCGTCGGCGACGGCGTAGAGCGACGACGCGAGCATGCTTATCGCGCCCGGCACCGCTACCGCGAAAAAAAGACGCGACGGGCGCGTCTTAGTAAAAAAATCGTGTGTGCGCCTCTCCACAGAAGTTCCTCCAAATCAGCGCGGGGAGCGCGCGCTCATCTCCTCGCACAAACATTCGGTAAAATATTCCATCGCGTCGATAAATTCGGTGGAAAATTTCGCCGCCGTCCTCTCAAGCGCCGCCCGCTCCGCCGCGTGGACTCTCTCCATCGCGCTTCCGGCATAGCGCAGCCCGGCCTCAGTAAGGCGTATGGCCTTCTCGTGCGCCGCATAGGGCAGAAGCTCGGCGTAGCCCTCCTTCACAAGCTCCCTGACGATCGTGTTCACTGTCGTCTTGGGGAGAAGCCAGTCGCCGCAAATCTGTTTCAGTGTGTGCGGCTCCCCGTCGTCAAGCGCGTAAAGCACGTTCAGCTCGTTTTCCTTTATGCCGAGCTTTCGCGCTAAGAGATAATACGCCCCGTCGGCCTTCACGGTCGCAAGGCCGAGCCTTCGCACAAGTTCGTAGCCGTCCCGCTCCATCGGCAGCCCTCCTCACAGTACGAATTCGTACTATATGCGGCGGATTATAATACGAATTCGTACTCTGGTCAAGCAAGGCGCGCTTTTCGCGGCGGACCGGCAAGGGGCGGCCGTCCCGGCTTCTTTGTGCTGCGCGCGGATTTTCCAGCCGCCGCGAAATCACCGTCCCGCCGCTTCGGTGTTGATACCGCCGCCGTTTAACAATATAATTCATAGCGGCGCTTTCTCATCGGAGCGCCGTCCGGTAAATGTGAATCACGGCCCGCGCGGCGCGCGCCGGCGGGCGGAATAAATTGTCAGAAGGAGCAAAATATGAAACAGATAATATTGACCGGCGACCGTCCGACGGGCCGCCTCCACGTGGGACATTACGTAGGCTCGCTCAAGGGCCGCGTGACGCTCCAGAACTCCGGGAAATTCGACGAAATCTACATAATGATAGCCGACGCGCAGGCGCTCACCGACAACGCGGAACATCCCGAGAAAGTCCGCAGCAACATCCTCCAGGTCGCGCTAGACTACCTCGCCTGCGGCATCGACCCAGAAAAGTCGACCATCTTCATCCAGTCGCTGGTCCCACAGCTGACGGAGCTGACCTTCTACTACATGAACCTCGTCACCGTCTCGCGCGTCCAGCGTAACCCGACGGTCAAGGCGGAAATCCAGATGCGCAACTTTGAGGCGAGCATCCCCGTCGGCTTCTTCTGCTACCCGATAAGCCAGGCTGCGGACATCACGGCCTTCCGCGCGACCGTCGTCCCGGTCGGAGAGGACCAGGCCCCGATGCTCGAACAGTGCCGCGAAATCGTCCATAAATTCAACGCCGTCTACGGCGAGACGCTCACCGAGCCGGAAATCATGCTCCCCGACAACCAGGCCTGCCTGCGCCTCCCCGGCACCGACGGGAAGGCGAAGATGAGCAAGTCGCTCGGCAACTGCATCTATCTCTCCGAAGAGCCCGAGGAGATACGCCAGAAGGTCATGTCGATGTACACCGACCCGCTGCACATCCGCGCGCAGGACCCCGGCCACATCGAGGACAACCCGGTGTTTATCTATCTCGACGCCTTCTGCCGCCCCGAATACTTCGAGCAGTTCCTGCCAGAGTACGCGAGCCTCGACGAGCTCAAGGCCCACTACCAGCGCGGCGGCCTCGGCGACGTAAAGGTCAAGAAATTCCTGAACAACGTAATGCAGGAAGAGCTTCGCCCGATACGCGAACGCCGTAAGGCCTGGGAAGCTCGCCTCCCCGAGGTCTGCGAAATCCTCCGCAAAGGCAGCGAGACCGCCGAAAGAAAAGCGGCCGAAACCCTCGCCGACGTGCGCCGCGCGATGAAGATAAACTATTTTGAGGACGGGAATCTGCTGAAATAGAACAGAACGCTGCGAAACGCATATAAAAACGGAGCCGTCCATTGCGGACGGCTCCGTTCGTTTTCGTTGCCGGCGCGGCGTAGAAACCGCCGATGGTTATTTTGCTTTCTTCACCAGATTATTCAGCGCCTTGACGAGTCCCTGGATTTTTTTGTTGTTAGCGGGCTTTTTCAGCGCGGCCTGGGCGGACATCTCTTTGCCCCAGTAGGCTTTGTTCGCGTCGCGGTTCTGGTTTATCACGCAGCCGTCGATGGAGATTCCGGCGAAGAGGCCCTTTGACATCGAGTAGCTGTATATCGAGGCCTGCGCGCGGCCGTCGGTCGCGGCTGATGTGTCGCGTCCTACCGGGCCCGCGGCGATCGCCACGTCAGCGCCGAGCTTGAAGCTGTTGCCGCCGGTGAAGGCGCGTAGGCCGTCCTGATTTGTAATGACGAGCACGAGGCCGACGGACTGCACGCCGATCTGGAAGCCAATCGAAGCGCCGTTGATACCCATAAAGGCCGGGCCGTTCCACGTTCCGTTCTTATTGCGCAAGAGCACGAGCCCTTCGCCGGTCTGCCCGCCGAGGCCGAGCCCCGCCTTCGTCACCGCGGGGAATATCGCGACGCCTTTGCCGGACTTGATGACGTTCGCGAGCGCGTCGGCGTCTTCTTCTATCGCCATTTTGTTGATAAGGTCGGTAGAGAGCCTGATGCGCCGCTCGTGCGCCGTCTCCTTTGCGAGCGCCGCGCCGCAGGCGCAGAGGACGAGCATCGCCGCCGACAGCAGCACGCAAAGCTTTCTGTTTATTCTCATTATGATTCCTCCCTTGGTTTTCGTAGTTGCGCTTAACGATATTTTATCCTATCTCGCGCATAAAGACCAATAAAAGCATATAATGTAGGCGGCAAATTATTATGAGGAGATGGCGTTATGGAAAAGATTTTCGCGCCGTGGCGCGCGCAGTATATTCTCTCGAACTCGGAAGACAAGGAGAAGATCGACGGCTGCATTTTCTGCGAATTCCCCAAACGCG
>URAG01000045.1 GCA_900545755.1 uncultured Cloacibacillus sp.
CCCTCCTCGTACTATTTTATGCGTTGATGTACTTGGGGGGCTTCGTTATTTGTTTAAGCTATGGGACTCTGTTCAAAGACGGAGGGCTTTTCCTGTTGGGTTTTACGGCTTAGTTTACTGTTCTCTGAGCACTCCGCCTTCTACGCCTGAGGTGGCGAAGGCGCGGTAGCGCGTTAAGAACGGGCTGTCGGTCGGCTGGACGTGCGGCTGGAATTTCTTGCGGCGTTCAGCGAGGACTTCTTCGGGGACGAGGAGGTCGAGGCGTTTCTCCGGGATGTTGATGGAGATAATGTCGCCTTCTTCGACGAGCCCTATCGGCCCGCCCAGCGCCGCTTCGGGCGATACGTGTCCTATAGAGGCGCCGCGCGTCGCGCCGGAGAAGCGTCCGTCGGTGATTAGCGCTACTGTGCTTCCCTTGCCCTGTCCCATTATCGCAGAGGTCGGGCCGAGCATCTCGCGCATACCGGGGCCGCCCTTCGGCCCTTCGTAGCGGATGACGACGACGTCCCCGTCTTTGATTTCGTTGTTCATTATCGCGGCGCTCGCGTCTTCCTCACAGTTAAACACGCGCGCGGGCCCTTTGTGTACGAGCATCTCGGGCGCTACTGCGGCCTGCTTGACTATCGCGCCGAGCGGGGCGAGGGTGCCTTTGATGAAGGCGAGTCCGCCCTCTTTATGATGCGGCTTGTCGAGCGGGCGGATGACTTCTGGATCGGCGACTTTAGCGTTCTTGACGTTTTCAGCGGTCGTATGCCCGGTGACGGTTATCGTCTCGCCGTGGAGGAGCCCCGCGTCGAGCAGCTCTTTCATGAGCGCCTGGACGCCGCCGGCTCTCCAAAGGTCTTCGATGTGGTGCGCGCCGCCCGGGCTCATTGAGCAGAGGTGCGGCACTTTTTCACCGATCTCGTTGAAGAGGTCGAGCGACATATTGAGCCCCGCCGCCCACGCTATCGCTGGAAGATGGAGCGAGGTGTTGGTGGAGCCGCCGAGAGCGAGATCCACGGCGACGGCGTTGCGGAAAGCGTCCATTGTGAGTATGTCGCGCGGACGGATGTTCTTCTCCACCATGTTCATTACGGCGCGTCCGGCGTCTTTCGCGAGACGGATGCGTCCCGCATGCACCGCCGGTATCGTCCCGTTGCCGGGGAGGGCAAGGCCGAGGACTTCCATCATGCAGTTCATCGTGTTGGCTGTGAACATGCCCGAGCAGGAGCCGCAGCCTGGGCAGGCGTTATCTTCGATTTCCTGGAGACCGGCGTCGTCTATCTTGCCAGCGGCGCGCATTCCGACGCCCTCGAAGACGCTGTTGAGGTCGAGCACTTTGCCTTTGTTCTGCCCCGCCATCATCGGGCCGCCCGATATGACGACCGAGGGGAGATTGAGTTTAGCGGCCGCCATCGCCATGCCAGGCACTATTTTGTCGCAGTTCGGTACAAGGACGAGGCCGTCGAATGCGTGAGCGCGCGACATAACCTCTATCGAGTCCATAATGAGCTCGCGGCTCGCGAGGGAAAATTTCATCCCCTCGTGGTTCATCGCTATGCCGTCGCAGACACCTATGACGGGGAACTCTATCGGAAGTCCGCCCGCCGCGTAGATGCCGGCCTTTACCGCTTCCGTAATGCTGCGCAGATGCACATGCCCTGGAATGATCGCGTTGTAGGCGTTGGCTATGCCTATCCACGGACGCTCTATCTCCCAGTCTGTGTAGCCAGCCGCTTTGAGGAGCGAGCGGTGCGGGCTGCGCATGTAACCTTTTTTCGCTTTATCGCTGTTCATTTCCACACCTTCTCTTGAGAAGTTTTATAACGTGCTTACCATGTTGTCTATCGAATCGCCTGGGTACACCATCGGTAAAACCATCGCTCCCTGCGGTATTCTCACGTCGAGAAGCGCCGGGCCGGGCTCGGCTAGGAGCTTTTCGAGCGACGGGCGCAGCTCGTCGGGCGACGAAACGGAGAAGGCGGGGACGCCCATGCTCTCCGAAAGCGCGACGAAGTCGGGGTTGCGCGTGTAGATGGTGTTCGAGTAGCGGCAGTTATAGAAGAGGTACTGCCACTGCCGGACGTTGCCGAGGCAGGCGTTGTTGAGGAGCATTATCTTGACGGGGATGTTGTACCTCGCACAGGTGTCAAGCTCCTGTATATTCATCATAAGGCTGCCGTCGCCTGCGACGCAGCAGACCGTCTGCCCGGGGCATGCATAGGCCGCGCCTATCGCGGCCGGGAAACCGAAGCCCATCGTGCCGAGGCCGCCGGAGGTAAGGAAGCGGCGCGGAGCCTCAACCTTGCAGTGCTGCGCCGCCCACATCTGGTTCTGGCCGACTTCAGTCGTAATTATCGCTTTGTGGTCGGTCATCTCGCAGAGCGCTTCGAGCGCCTGCCACGGCGCTATCTCTCCCTCATATGAGCTGTGCGGCATCGGCTCGCTGCGGCGGATTGAGGCGAGGGTCCTGTTCCATTCGCTGTGGTCGGCGATTTTTTTGCGCATCGCGCCCATTATCTCTTCCAGCACGCGGCCCGCGTCGCCTATGAGCCAGACGTCGGATTCTACCGTTTTATCTATTTCTGCCGGGTCGAGGTCTATATGTATTATTTTGGCGTCGGCGGCGAATCTCTGGCGGTTTCCCGTAGTGCGGTCACTGAAGCGCGAGCCTATCGCGATAACCACGTCGGCGGCCATCAGCGCGCGGTTCGCGACGGGGTGCCCGTGCATGCCGGCCATGCCGAGCGACAGCCCGCTCGGATGTGACTCCGGGAAGGCGCCCTTGCCGAGAAGCGTCGTCGCAACTGGGATCTCGTACTTAAGCGCAAACTCAGCCAGCTGCGCGGAAGCGCCAGAGCATACGACTCCGCCGCCCGCGAATATCACGGGACGTTCGGCATGTTCTATAAGCGAGACTGCCTCGTCCAGCCGCGAGACGTTGTAGTTGTTTTCCGGATGATAGCCCATAAAGTCGAGCTGAGTTGAATACTGGTAGTCGCCGAACCCTTTCTGCACGTCGGCGGGGAAGTCGATGAGCACCGGGCCCGGGCGTCCCGACGAGGCGATGTAGAAAGCCTTGTGAACCGTGGACTGTATCGCGTCCGGCGTGTGCAGCTGAAAGCTGTGCTTCACGAAGGGCAGGCTCGCGCCTATCATGTCGGCCTCCTGGAAGGCGTCTGTGCCTATGACGGACTGCGCGACCTGGCCCGTTATCGCGACGAGCGGCACCGAGTCGAGGTTCGCCGTCGCTATTCCAGTCAGAAGATTCGTGGCGCCGGGGCCGGATGTCGCGATGCAGACGCCGGGCCTCCCGCCCGCGCGCGCGTAGCCGTCCGCGGCGTGCGCGGCCGCCTGCTCGTGGCGCATCAGAATGTGGTTTAATCTCGAATCGTAAAGAGCGTCGTAAAGATGAATGACAGTTCCGCCGGGGATGCCGAAGAGCGTGCTTACTCCCTCATCCTCAAGCGCCTTGACCATCATCTGAGCCCCGTTCATTTTCGCCATTGACAGCGCTCCTTTTTACTTGCCGGTCTGTTTTTCGTTACGCGGCGTATATTCTGCGAAGCCGCGCGGACGGGGCGTGCCCGCCCGCGCGGATATGGTCTTTAATTAGAATCTCGGGATTTCCTTCTGTTCCATCCACGGCATCATCTTGCGGAGCTCCTTGCCGACCGCTTCGTTCGGAGCTTCCTGCGCGGCCTTCGCCCAAACCCTCATGCGCGGACGTCCGGTCTGGTTCTCGAGTATCCACTCGCGCGCGAAGGTGCCGTCCTGTATGTCCTTCAGAATCTGCTTCATCGCCTTGCGCGATTCCTCGCCGATGACCTTCGGGCCGGCGGTCATATCGCCGAACTTCGCGGTGTCGCTGATGGAATAGCGCATCCAGCTGATGCCTCCCTCGAAGATCATGTCGACGATGAGCTTCATCTCGTTGATGCACTCGAAGTAGGCCATCTCAGGCTGGTAGCCGGCCTCGACGAGCGTCCTGTAGCCCTGCTGCATGAGTTCGGTGAGTCCGCCGCAGAGGACGGCCTGCTCGCCGAAGAGATCCGTCTCGGTCTCCTCGCGGAAGGTGGTCTCGATGATGCCCGCGCGGCCGCCGCCTATCGCGGAAGCATAGGCGAGCGCGTATTCCTTAGCCTTGCCGCTGGCGTCCTGCTGGATGGCGATAAGGCAGGGTACGCCCTTGCCGTCCTTATACATCGAGCGGACGGTGTGGCCGGGGCCCTTCGGCGCGACCATGAACACGTCGTGCGACGCCGGCGGGACTATCTGTCCGAAGTGGATGGCGAAGCCGTGGGCGAAGAGAAGCTTCGCGTCGGCCTTCATGTTCGGGGCGACCTTCGTCTTGTAGGTCTCGGCCTGGATGTGGTCCGGGATGAGGAACATGATGAAGTCGGCCTTTTTCGCCGCTTCTTCCACCGTGTACACTTCGAAGCCGTCGGCCTCGGCCTTCGCTTTCGACTTGCTTCCGGCGTGCAGTCCGATGATGACGGAAGCTCCGCTGTCGCGGAGGTTCTGCGCATGCGCGTGTCCCTGGCTGCCGTAGCCGAGGATCGCTATCGTCTTTCCGTTCAGGAAGCTGAGGTCTGCGTCGCGGTCGTAATAAACCTTTGCCATTTGAAACAACTCCTTAAAAATTTATTTTTTTATTTATATCGCAAAGCCGTTAAAGCCCGTGATAACTTAATTGCCAAAGCCGGTGCGCGATAGCGCCACCTGGCCGGAGCCTGCGGTTTCGAGGATGCCGTAGGGTTTAAGCGCCTCAAGGCAGGCCTGCACCTTGCCTCTGTCGCCCGTCACCTCGAGCGTGATAGCGTCGGAGCCGAGGTCGACTACGCGGCAGCGGAAAATCTCCGCCGTTTGGAGTATGTGCGGCCTGCGGTCCACAGGGGCCATCACTTTCACAAGAGACAGCCAGCGTTCGACGAAGGGCCCTTCCTTCGTAAGATTGCGCACTTCGACGACCTCGATGAGCTTCATGAGCTGCTTGCGTATCTGCTCATAAGCGCCCTCCTCGCCTTCGATGATGACGGTAAAGCGAGAAAGCCCCGGCACATCCGTGCGGCCGACGCTGAGGCTCTCTATGTTGTAGCCGCGGCGGCAGATGAGGTTCGCGATACGCATAAGCACACCCGGATTGTCTTCGGATATGATGCTGAAAGTACTCTTCACTCTAAAACGCCCTTTCTTCCAGATACTTCAAACATAATAAAAAAGACCGGAACCCCTCGCGGGTCCCGGTCCGAAATTAACACAGCCGCTAAGCGCCGGTCACTTCGGGGGACCCGCTGCTAATAATAACGACGACTACGTTAATAACGTTGGATATAAAGTTATTTCCGCGCATCACAGCGCCCTTCCCCTCGTGCCCGATTGAAAGACGAAAGCCTTTCATGGCATAGCACACAACATAATAAAAGCTGTTTTTACAAATGTCAACAAGGCGGAATAAAATTCACCGCCGTTTTGCTTAGAACAGTAGCGCCGTTTCCGCGTTCTGCCTTATCAGTAAAAGCCGACAGCTATGCGCGCTTAACGAAAACGGCGTAGTTTACATTGAAATCTTACAAAAGCCGGACGCCGTGCGGAACTGCGACTTTACGCAATATAATTGCGTTTCACTGTTAAATGACGATATAATGATGACGGCTCGCTTATTTTCAACATCGGAGGAACACGCTTTGGATATAGAAAATACGCTGAAAAACGCCGGCCTGCGCACGACGCGGCAGAGAAGGGTAATATTGGAACTTCTCCTTGCATGCGGCTCGCCGCTCTCGCATGCGGAGATACTTTCAAAAATCGAAGAGCATCTCGACCGCGTCACGCTATACCGCACGCTCGACACGCTGCGCAAGGCTGGCATAGTCCACCAGGTGCAGGGCATCGACGGCGTATGGCGCTTCTGCGCGCACGGCGATGACGCGGACGGCTGTCCGGGCGACCATCCGCACTTCCTCTGTCTCGAATGCGGAAAGATGTTCTGCCTCACGGACCAGAGAATGCCGCGCGTCCGCGTGCCAGCGGGCGTTGAGGTCGAGGGCAAGCAGTTCGTAGTCTACGGACGGTGCGCCGAATGCGCCGTGCAGAAAAAATCCGGCAAGGAGGAATGAGATGAAGATAACGCAGATACCGTTGGAACAGGCCGTCGGACTCCCGCTCGCGCACGACCTGACGCAGATCGACGCGAAGAACCACAAAAAATCCGCGCGCTTCAAAAAAGGACAGATAATCACAGAGGCGGACCTCGAAACGCTGCGCACGATGGGACGCGAAAACCTCTCCGTCATGGAGCTCTCGCCCGGCGACGTACACGAGGACGACGCGGCGATGCAGCTAGGCGAAGCGCTCTGCGGAGAGAACCTCCGCGTCACGCCGCCCGCCGAGGGGCGCTGCAACCTCGTCGCCGAAACGTCGGGTATGCTCTGCTATTTGGCAGAGACCGTCAACCGCGTCAACCAGGACCCTGACTGGGTGCTATCCGCGCTCGCGCCGAACCGCCCCGTGCTCAAGGGGCAAGTCGTCGCGGGCTTCCGCATCCGCCCGCTCGTGCTCGAAGACTACCGCGTAGAGCGCGCCGTCGCCGTCGTGCGCGGCAGCAAGCCTTTCGCGGTGCTCCCCTTCCGCCCGCTCAGGGTCGGCCTCGTCACGACCGGCAAAGAAATCGTGGACCGCCGCGTGGAAGACGCCTTCCGCCCCAAACTGCTCGAAAAGCTCGAAAGACTAGGCGGCGGCACTCTCATGGGCCAGCGTTTCTGCACCGACTCGCTTGAACTGATAAGCGGGGCGATAGGCGAATTTCTCGACGAAGACGCCGACGTGATAATCTGCACCGGCGGCATGAGCGTCGACGCCGACGACAAAACCCCCGGCGCGATCCGCTCGCGCTGCCGCCGCATAGCCTTCCAGGGCACGCCAGCCCTGCCAGGCGCGATGCTCATGCTGGGCTTTGCAAAATCGCCGAAGGACGGACGCGACGTCGCCGTCATAGGCGCGCCCGCCTGCGTCGCATTCGACGACCGCACGGCGCTCGACAAGCTGCTGCCTTTCATATTCGCGGGGATAGAGCCCGGCGACCTCGTCCGCCGCTGGGGCGTGGGCGGCCTCTGCGAGCACTGCGCCGTCTGCCATTACCCGGCCTGCTCCTTCGCGGCGGGAAGCTAAACGAACGGAGGCGCGCGCCATGAACGCGGAACTTCTGAACAAAATCAACGAAGAGGTGCAGAACGGCGCTTTCGGCGCAATATGCACCGTCATAGACGAAAGCGGCTCCACGCCGCGCAGCCGCGGCGCGTCGATGTGGGTGCGCCCCAACGGCACAATAGCGGGGACGATAGGCGGCGGCCTGATAGAATACGAAGCGATACAGCGGGCGCTCGCGTTGATGAAAAGCGGCGAAACATCGTGCATCTGGCACAAAAGCCTCACGGCGGCCGACGGAATGGTCTGCGGCGGCGAGGCGAGCGTATTCATCGAAGTAGTCGGCCTCGGCGACGAACTCGTTATCTTCGGCGCGGGTCACGTAGGGCGGGCGACGGCTGAGCTCGGCGCGTTCGCCGGATTCCGCGTCACGGTGTGGGACGAGCGGCCGGAATTCGCCAACGCCGAACGCATCCCGTGGGCGCGCAGCGTCGTCTGTCCGATAGATAAAATCTACGAAAACGGCGTGAAGCTCCACAGCCGCAGCTACGTCGTCATAATGACGCGCGGCCACGCGCTCGACGCCGAGGCCGTCCGCGTAACCGAGGGACAGCCGGGGGCCTACTACGGCATGATCGGCTCGCGCAGCAAAATCGCCGCCGTGCGCGCCAAACTCCTGGCTGAAGGCGTAAGCGCCGCGCACCTCGACCGTATCTACCAGCCGATCGGCCTCCCGATAAAGGCCGAAACGCCCAACGAAATCGCCGTATCCATAATGTCTGAAATAATAGCCGTAAAATACGGCGCGGACGTGAAGCGGCTCAGAGGCGAAACCGCGGCGAGGTAGGGGATTTTTTCAAAAGAGAAAAAACGCCCCAGAAGCGAAGAAGCGCTCGCTTCGGGGGCGTTTTCTATATCCGATGGGATTTTTAAGCGACGCAGCCCGCTATCGTGATATAGTGGCAGAGCGAGCCGCCCAACACGAAAAGGTGGAAAAGCTCGTGCGGGCCGAACCAGCGGAACTTCAGGCGCGGGCGTTCGAGCGCGAAGACGAAGGCCCCTGCGGTGTAGAGCAGGCCGCCCGCGACGAGCCAAGCCATTTCAGCTGCGGACATCGCGCGCCACAGCGGCACGATGAAGAAGGCCGCGATCCATCCCATAGCGATATAAATCGCGCACGAGAGCCACACAGGCGCGTCCATCCAGAAGATTTTTACGAAAAAGCCAACCGCCGCAACGCCCCAGACCAGCGCGAGCATAACATACCCGGCTGGCCGGCTCAGCCTAAGCACGCAGACAGGCGTGTACGTCCCCGCGATTAACAGAAAAATCGCCATGTGGTCTAGCCGCTGCATAAAGGCCGCCGCGCGCGCGTGTACGGCGCAGCACCAGTGGTACAGCGAGCTGGTGCAGTAAAGCAGCACCATGCTCGCGCCGAAGACGGCGACGGAAACGACCGCCCCCATCCCCTCCTTGCGGCTCCATGCGTCGTAAGCGAGCTTCGCGAGCCCGGCAGCCGCCAGCAGCGCCCCGGCAAAGTGCGTAACTGAGCTCGTTATCTCGCGTTTGTCCTTTGGCAGTTTTTCCATACTTTTCGTCGAAATCAGGCCCTTCGCTTCAATATACACTGATATTATAACGCAGCGGCGCGCCGTCATGGTGCAGAAAGGCGGAAAAATATTCCATCCACGGCGGCGCGCAACAAAAAAGCGCGGGGAACTATAGCCCCCAGCGCTTTAACCGCTTCCGCCGGATGTTTTTCGCCGAGAGCCGCACCGGTTTTCAATGCGTTTTCGCCAACGTCGTCGTCATTGCGTAGGACGGAAGGTCAGCGCATGACCCTCATTTCATATTTTGCGCCTACAGCTCCACGTACTGTCCCAATCCCTTTTCTTTCGCCAGTTTGAGCGCTTTTTTGCCTGTCACTAAGTCGAGCATCGCTATGCCGGTCGCGTCGAAGATCGTGATTTCTTCTGGCGAGGTGCGGCCCTGGGTTTTGCCGCTGATTACGTCGCCAAGCTCGCCGGCTATTTCTTTTTCGGAGATCACGCCCTTCGCCGCGGCTAGTTCGAGCTCGCCGCATCTGAGGCACTGCGGCGTGTCGTCGGTGAAGACGCGCGCTCCCGCGAATATTTCCGGCTCTATTTCTTCTTTTCCAGGCATATCCGCGCCGACGCAGCTCAGGTGCAGGCCGGGCTTCACCCATTCTTTTTTGATTACCGGCGAGCGCGCGGACGTGACTGTTATCGCAACGTCGCTTTTGGCGAGAGCCGCCGCTATGTCTTCCGCCGCTTCGAAGGTAACAGCCGAAGCGTCTATACCGAATGAGCCGGCCAGGCGCTCGCGGCACTCCGCGGCGAAGCGGCGCGCGTTTTCTGCGTCGAGCGGGTCGGCGACGCGCACGGCGTCGATTTTCGGCATGAGCAGCAGCGACGCGGCTATCTGGAATATCGCCTGACGGCCTGCGCCGAGGATGAAGAGCCTATGCGATTCGGGCCGCGCCAGCAGGCTCGCGCCGAGCGCGCCCGCCGCGCCGGTCCTCATGCAGGTGATGAAGGAGGCGTCCATGACGCCCTGAGGTACGCCGGTCTCGGAGTCGAATATCATGAGGACGCCGGTGAAAACCGGCAGGCCGCGCCGCGTGTTGCCGGGGAAGCTGTTCAGCATCTTGAGGCCGTGTACGTTTTCGCCGAAGACACAGCCGGACTTTATGTCCATAACGCCGTGCGGGTCGTCGAAATCGTAAGAGATCAGCGGCCAGACGGCGGTCCTGCCGAGCGATTTGAGCCGGTAGACCTCGCGCACGCCTTCTATCGTGCTTTTCATGTCGAGCACCTTTTCTATGTCGGCGCGGCTCAGGAACATCATTTTCATGGATTTATGCCTCCTTCTGTCGTTTTACGAAAATTTTTTAACGCGCGCGCTCGCGCCGCCGTTCTTCGCCATTGAGCTCTTTCAGGTATTCTCCGAGGCGCGCGAGCCCCGCCTTGAAATATTCCACGTCGCCGAAGCCGTAGCCGATGCGGAAGCTCTTTTCCTGCTGGAAGCATCCGCCCTGGCAGACGAGCACGCCCTTCTTCGCGAGCAGATCTTCCGCGAATTTCTGCGCCGGCACGTCATAGTCGTAGTATATGTATGAAGTCGGCCCAGCGCTGTCGCAGGCGAGGTGCAGGTGCGGCTGTCTCTTGAGCCACTCGCTCAGAACCGCGCGCGCTTCATCGACTATTTTGCGGTTGCGCTCGTAGAACACGTCCTTGTGTTCAAGGATTATCGCGGCGATTAGCTCGTTTATCGGCCCTTCGCAGATGCTGTTGTAAGAGCGGCAGTTCATAATCGCCTCTTTCACCGAAAGGTCGCGCGCGACTATCCAGCCGACGCGCGTCCCGGCGCTCGAAAAGACTTTGCTGGTGCTGCTCGTGACGATAGCCTTTTCGTAGATGTCGCACATCGACGGCATATATTCCTCGCTTAGGCCGCGGTATATCTCGTCGCAGAGCACGTAAGCCCCAACCTCGCGCGCCATTGCAGCTATCTCTTCAAGTTCTTCCTTCGTGAAACGGTAGCCCGTCGGGTTTCCTGGGTTCGTCAGACAAATCATTTTCGTATCTCTGTCGACCATCGCGCGGATTTTTTCAAGATCTACGCGGTATTCCTCGCCATCGCCGCAGTTGTAGGCGCGCACCTCGGAGCCGAGCGCCGCCGGTATCGAATAGTGCTGCTGGTAGCTCGGCAGCACGCAGACGACGTTCATACCAGAGCCGCAGAGCGCCTGACAGGCTATCGAGTTCGCGCCGGTGCCGCCGTGTACCGAAATAACCATATCCGGCGTGACGCTCCCGTCGTATAGCGCCGCTATCGCCTTTTTGAGGCGCGGCATTCCGTCAAAGTATCCGTAGTGGAGGCTCATACCCTCGACCTCGCGAAAGAACTCTTCCCTGTCGGTCCCGGTCAGCTCCAGCATTTCGCCGACCGTCACCGGCTTGCAGCAGCTCGAGCCGAAGTTGTACTCCGCCTTACTGTCGAGCGGGTTAAGCCAGAATTCAAGTTCAAAGCGCGCTATGTCCATCGTCTGCGTCCCCTTTCGCCAACGTTCGTAATTATGTAGAAGAACTGTGATCCAGTCCTTTATTCTTACACTATCCGGAGGCTTATTTCAATAGCGCGATGCGCAAGAATTACCGCAAAGGTGTAAAAAACGCCGTCTGAACGAAGCCGTGTATTTTTCACGGCTCGTTCGGGCGGCGTATGGTGTTACAGGCAAAGCTGAATTTCCGGTGCGGCGTTATTTTTTATCGTCTAGCGGCGGCAGCGGTTTTATTTTGTCTCCATCCTTGAATTCGCGCTGCGGTCCCTCGGCCTTGTCGTAGACCCAGTTTTCAAATTTGTCGTAGATGGCGTCGGACCACGACGGGTTCGGCCATTGTTTTTTCTTCGCAGTGAGCGCAAGGCAGCCGCACATCATGGCGGCAAAATACAGATATGGATGGTGCGTCGCGAGCGCGATACCGAAGAAGATGAAGCAGAGCGATGCAAAGAGGTCTCTGAAAAACATTTTTCCTCACCCTTTTATATATTATCGCAAAATATTATAGCCTCAAGCGTACCTCCTAAAAAGCGCTGCTCTGTGCAAAATGCTGAAATATACGCGGCAAACAAATCAGGCCGCCCGAAAGGGAGGCGGCCTGATTTGTTATTTTCCGTGCGGTTCTTCCGCGTTACCTTACCAAGGCACTCCGAGGATAAAGTGCGGCAGGAAGAGGCAGACCTTCGGTATGTAGGCTGTGATGATGAGGACCGGCACCCAGCAGGCAAGCATGAATGTGAGGGCCGGCTTCATAATCTCGTTGATAGGCGCTCCTCCTACTCGCCCGCTTAGGTAAAGTACAGGCGCAGCAGGCGGCGTGATGCATCCGAGGGCTGTGTTGACTCCGACGATTGCCGCATAGTGTACGGGGTTGAAGCCGAGGTCGATGATTATCGGAAGCAGTATCGGCGTTGTAAGGACGACGACGCTGATGTCGTCCATAAGCATTCCCATGAGCACCAGGAAGAGGTTGATCATAACCATGACGACGTAAGGGTTCGTCGATATTGAGTAGAAGAGATGCAGGACGCGGCCTGGCAGGTCTTCAAGGATGTAGAGGCGCGAGAGCATCGAGACCGAATAGAGCATGACCATGATGACGCCGGTCGTGATGCTGCTTTCGACAACGATGTTGAAAAGGCCTCTCCAAGTGAGTCCCTTATAAACGTAGAGCCCGATCGGTATGCAGTAGAAGACGGCGAGGGCCGAGGCTTCCGTCGTCGTCATAATGCCGCCGTAAATTCCGCCGAGGACCATGACTGGCATGACGAGAGCCGGTATCGCGAGACGTCCGCGCTTCATGAACATGTCCATACGCTCTTTGCTGGTACGTTTGACTTCGACGAAGACTTCCTTGTTGTTGCGGAGCATCCAGACGTTGAGAGCGCTGAGAAGCACTATCGTCACGATACCAGGTCCGACGGTGGAAAGGAAGCATGCGAGAACCGAGATGCCGCTTATCCACGCGAATATTATGAGAGTCGCGTTCGGAGGAATAAGAAGCCCAAGCAGCGACGCGTTTGCCATAAGCGCGCAGGCGTGTCCCATAGGATACCCGCCCTGTTTGAGGCGCGGGAACATAATAGCTCCGATGCAGGAGAGCGTTGCGCAGGCAGCTCCGCAGATAGATCCGAATACAGCGCAGGAAACTACTGCGACGATACCGAGTCCGCCGCGGATATGTCCGACAAAGACGTCGACCATATCAATAAGCTTTTCCGCGATGCGTCCACGTTCCATAATGCCTCCGGCTAGTATGAACATCGCTATAGCTATAAGTGAAACTGAGTTCATCTGAGTAAAGCCGTAAGGCAACAGCTGTGTCGCCGGATATCCAGCCCCGTCAGCGCCGCCGAAGAATATCAGCCACGCGCAAGAAGCCATGAAGCTTACAGGAACGGGAACGCCTATAATGAGACATAATATCAGGATGACCAACGCTACATAGATCATTTGTTCTTACCTCCAAAAAGCGCCTGCGCAGCCCTTATAGTATCCCAGAGGAAGTAGTAGGACATAGAGAGCAGACCAATAAATATAGAAACATAAGCGGTCCAAAGCGGAATTCTCCAAGCAACTGTACGCGGGATCGCGACGCCGGTCCCAAGTGGTCCAAGGAAACCGAATATGAAATAATCCCAACCGTATTTCGTGAAAAGCAGCGTCACCCCGAGAGTGACAAGACACTTCAAGAAAGTAAGAGACCTTTTAAAAACGCCGTCTTTGAGGTACGAGCTTATAAGGTCGGCCGAAATATGCGTTCCTGTAAACGCGCCGTATCCAGCTCCCATGAAGTAGAGCCAGAAGGCGAATATCTTAACCCATTCCTCGTAGCCGTAAAGATCCATTTCAAATACGTAGCGCATAAGCGTCGCCGCTGTGATTATTACCATCAACAGCATAGCCATCACGAAACAAACGATTGAATAGAAAGATATCGTGATTTTGTCAAAGAGACATTTCGGCTGTCTTACGTTGACGACCTCATCTTCACAGGCGCAGCAGCACGCCTGAGCGTCAGTTTTTTTCTCGTCAGACATTTAATTAAACTCCTTTCAGACACGAAAACCCCAGAGGGGACATGAAGCCCGTCCCCTCAGGAGATTTTTGCGTGCATATTTTTTAATAAAACTGCCTTTTTCAGAGCTTACAGCGCTCCCATTTTCTCCCTGAACTCTTTCATGAGTTCGACGCCGACTCCAGCCTTACCCATTTCTTCCCAAGTCGCCATGCAGGCTTCCTTGATCGGGCGGAGCTCTTCTTCAGTGTATCTGAAGACCTTGACGCCGCGCTCTTCCATGAGCTTCATGTACTTCTCGTCCTCGGCCTGGGCGTTGTCTATCGAGAGCAGCGTGTACTTCTTAGCTACATCGCGGAAGACCTGCTGATCTTCCGGCGTCAGTTTCTGCCACGACTTGTCGCTGACCATGATTCCAAGATATTCCATAGAATAGTTCGTAGCGTACCAGTATTTAACTACGTCGCCGAGTATCGTGTAAGCGGCGGCCGTCGGATATCCGTCTGCTGCGTCGCAGACGCCGGTCTGCATCGACTGATAAACGTCGGGATACGGTATCGTTATCGGACGGAAGCCCATAGCCTTGGCTCCGGTGACATACGAAACCATGTTGGGAACGCGCGTAAGCACGCCTTTATCCACCTTCGGGTTGAGCGGTTCGATGAGAGGCTTCGTCGAGGCGATGCCTATGAAGCCTTCGACATATGAGCCGATCAGGTGGACGCCTACGGAATTAAGGAACTCGTTTAACTTGGTCGGGAACCATGCGCCTGGGGTAAGAGCCTTCTTCGCTGAATCGTATCCTGTAACGAATCCGTTCGCATAGGTCATTTCAAGACGCGGGTCGAAGTCGGTCGCGAGCGACATGCAGGCCATATCGACGGTTCCGCGCATCATCTCTTCCATAACGAGCGTATAGTTGCCAAGCTGTCCGGCCGGATATGTTTTTATCTCAACGCGGCCTTTGGTTCCTTCGTTGATCTCCTTCGCCATCGCCTCCATGGTTTTAGTCGCCATATGGTCTGGCGGCGACTGTCCGGCGAAACGGAAGACGATCGGGGCGGCGGTTGCGGGGCTTACTAAGGCCACAAAAATAAATACTGCAACGAGCGTAAGAGCAAATCTCCTCATGAAAAACTCTCCCTTCAGAATCATGTCATCGGTTAGCTGCTAAAAACGCTACCTGCACCGGCAATGTAGCCGTACTATACAACCCTCCTCCTGCACAGGTTCCCGCACTGTATAAAATTGTGTAAATTAACAGTAGTGCGTGCAAATTAAATTACAACAAATGCAGCCGCTTGTCAAATATTTTTTACACAACTTTATGCCGCTTTTTAAATTCAAAGCGCGTAAGTTAATTCATTCACAACAAAAGTTCAAATATTATCTTACGGCAATGAACTTAAATCTTTAAAATCCACTATTCCTCTGTCAAGGTACTAAAACCGCTTTTATTTCATTAATCTGTCAGATTTATATAAAATATATAAAACTTTCAGACATATATTGGCAAATTCTATCCCGTCCACGATGCGTGGCCAGGAAAAATTTTCCTTTACCGTAAAAACACCGCTCCGATCGCTCCGAAGCAGAGAAGCATCACAGACGGATAATCTTTAACGATCTTGCAATATTTTATAAGAAATACGCCCGTACAGAAAAGCAATGAAGCTTTCAATCCGTTTTCCCACGTCGCCATAAACGGAGAGACGACAGAAAGGGTAAGCAATCCAGCTACGACTGGGCGCAGCATCGCCTTAAACCTTTTGCTGCCATCTGGCGAGACCCGCTTGAGAAGTGCGAGTATCACGCACAGCGCCGCAACGGGAGCCGACGCAAGCGCAAGCGTAGCGGCAAGCGCGCCATAGAATCCGGCCTGTTGGTAGCCGGCGAATGTGGCGGCGTTTATCGCTATCGGCCCAGGCGTCACCTGAGAAACAGCGACGAGCTGATTGAAGCCGTCGTCAGTCAGCCAGCCGTTCTTAATCACCAACTGATATTGTATCAGCGGCAAAGACGAAAGGCCTCCGCCGAAAGCCGTTATTCCAACCTGTAAAAAGGCCCATACCAGCTCGCAAATTCTAGTCATGCACAGCTATCCTTTCGCGGAAATACTGGAGTACAAGTACTCCCACCATTGCGATGAGCGGATGCACGCGAAACACGCCTATAGTCGAAATTATAAGCAAGTATGGCACTACATTCCACCATTTGCCCCAGAGCGCGCTCTTAACGTTGTCGGCAATGACGAGAATGATTATTGCGCTAGTCCCAGCGACGCCGCGGAAAAATCCCATTACGGATGGAACGCCGGAATATTTAATTATAAACGGCGAAAGAATGAGTATTATCAAAAATGGCGGCAGAATAGCACCGAAAACTGCAGCTAGACTGCCTGCGAGTCCCTTATAGTATCTTCCCAAGAGCCATGAAATAGAGACAGCTATAGGGCCGGGCATCGAAGCTGCGAGACTTATCATGTCGGCGAATACCTCCGGGTCAATATCACCGCGTTTTTCTTCCTCTAGCTGTACCATTCCTAGGATGACTATCCCGCCCCCGAAGGTTACAGCGCTTATTCTGAAAAAGAATATGAATAATTCCAACAAACTCATATTTCAAACCTCTGCTGCCACTACATTGTACATATTATATAACATCTCTAAAAATATGATACCGACTAATAAAACGGTATTACAAAACAGATATATCAGATTATAGAATACTATCAGCAAATTTGATAACGCTTTTTGCTTATTTTATGTGCAGAAGTAAAAAACAATGTAGTCGCATGTTGTTTGCTCAACCCCTCTGATGCGGCATTATATTGTAAAATTATCGTCGTATCTTAATTAAGAAGGTGTTAAAGTGCTCAATAAAAAAATACTGGCGTTTGCTGCGGCGACTTTAATAATGGCAGGGAAGGCATATGCTGGGGCGGCTGAGATGGACACAGCGCGAAAAATAGGCGAGGCGCTGAAAAACGAATTCACTCCAGACCATGTGAGCGTCACCGTCGCGGAAGGCGGAAGAAGAGCGTGGGCGGAATGCGACGGCGCGCATATATCCGGGATAAAGATAAAAGCGATAAAGATCGATGCAACGATAGATCCAGAAGCTGTGAAAAATGCTGGAACAGGCGAAGAAATAATGGGCGTCATCAAAAGTTCTAAGGGGGAAATAACTCTGGCAGAACGCGACGTCAACGAATATTTCGCAAACGGCGGTGGAGCGAGCGGATTTTCAGATCTCGCCTTTGACTTCACGCCTAAGGGGTACACGGCTAAAGGGCGCTTCGAAGCAGAACTGCTCGTGCTGAAAATAAATCTCGACCTAAAGGCCGAGGGAAAGCTCTCGCTAAAAAGCGACGGCGTGTACCTATCTGATACAGTTATATATGCTGAAGGCGCGCGTCAGTCAGACACGATAACAGAGCTCGTTACTGACAGAGTAAACCCACTGCTCTCGTTCTCAGAAATTCCGTTCCCGGTGGAATTCAGCAGGCTGATCATGACGGAGGACACCGTGACGATGTCGGGAAATCCAGAAAAAGCCGGACGAGGCGAAAGGTGGAGCTGGAAAAAGTAAATACGAGCCAAACACCGCAAAAAAATCCGGCCTTCCTGCGTTTTGAACAGAGTCCCATAGCTTAAACAAATAACGAAGCCCCCCAAGTACATCAACGCATAAAATAGTACGAGGAGGG
>URAG01000046.1 GCA_900545755.1 uncultured Cloacibacillus sp.
AAAGCGCCGCCATCTAAAAGCAGGGCGGCGCTTGGCGTATTATGCCGTTTTATCTGAAATGCTGAAGCTTACCAGTTCTTCGCCTGTATCTCGAAGTAGGCCTGCGGGTGCTGGCAGACTGGGCACTTCTCGGGGGCCTTGTCGAGTTCAAAGACCGCGCCGCAGTTGCGGCACTTCCAGAAGAGTTTTCCGTTCTTCGCAAAGACGGTGCCGTCCACTACGTTCTTCGCAAGCGCACGATAACGAGCCTCGTGCTCGGCCTCAACCTTCGCGATGCCCTCGAACATCACGGCGAGATCGTTGAACCCCTCTTCGCGGGCTTCCTTCGCCATACGCGGGTACATCTCGGTCCACTCGTCGTGCTCGCCGGCGGCTGCGGCGAGAAGGTTCGCAAGTGTGTCGCCTATGCCGGAAAGGGCCTTGAATTCGAGCTTCGCGTGCTCCTTTTCGTTGTCTGCTGTCTCCTGGAAGATGGCCGCTATCTGCTCGTAGCCTTCCTTTTTCGCAACGGAGGCGAAGTAGGTGTACTTATTGCGCGCCTGGGACTCTCCGGCAAAGGCTTCCCAAAGGTTCTTCTCTGTCTTGCTTCCTTTTAATTCCATTTCAAATTCCTCCTATAAGTTAGTGTTGCCATACTCAACGATACATACATACTTATATTGTATAGCTATCGGGAAAATAATCAAGAAATAATATTCCGCGCAGCTCGTTAAACAACGTAATAGGCTCGAATTGCGCCGTTTTCTCCCCCTTATGCGCTCATTATGAAATTCTGGCCGACGCCGATTTTTATCAGCTCCACTCGTCTCCGGCAGAGAATAGCGGGTGTTCCTCGATCTCAAAGCGGCGGCGCGGCGGCTGTAGGCCGTAGTCGTAAACGTTGATGTCGCCCTCGGAATAATTTTCAAAGTAGAGGTCGAAGCCGTTGCGGTTCAGTGCGATGAATGCGTCCTCGTAAGATTTGAACGAGAGATAGTCAAAAATGACAGAAGTACCTGTGCAGAAGCAAACGACTGGGCCAGATTTTTTGCCGGAGTCGGCGGTGAAAGCCCATACTTCTTCGTCGGTCTCGGGCGAACGTACCCACCAGCGGCAGGCCGACGGGTCAAGCTTGAGCAGGCCGCGCGGCGCTCCCTTGTCGCACGGCTCGCCGGAGCTGCCTTCGACTGCGCATGAGAAGAAGTTATAGCATGAACCGAGATATTTTTTGTTAAATTCGTCCGCGACCTTCAGCGCCTCCTGAGGGAGCAGGACGCTGAGCAGCGAGACCCATTTTTCGGATATCGGGCCGTAGAAAGCCTCCGCGACCGCGCCCGCGATACATGCCTGAGTGTCGGAGTCGCCTCCTAGCGAGACGGCATTGCGCAGCGCGTCCTCAAACGAGTCGGATTCAAGAAACGCTATGAGCGCCTCAGGCACGCTGCCTTGGCATGTCGCGTCGAATTTATAGCTTTTCCTTATTTTGCCAACCGTTCGGCTCAGGTCGTAGCCGAACTCTTTTTCGATGTATTCCTTTATCTCGTCTTTCGACTTCCCCGTACGCGCGAGAAATATCGCGGCTGCCGCTGCGGAGGCTCCCTTTATACCCTCTGGATGGTTGTGGCTAGGCTCGGCGCTTTTTTTCGCCTCGGCAAGCACTTCGTCCAGCGTGTCGAAAGCCCACGCGACTGGGGAGACGCGCATAGCGGAGCCGTTGCCGAAGCTCTCGCCCTTTTCCTTATCATCAGAAAGGCACCATCTGAAGAATTTGTCGCCGTAGCCAGCATGTGGATAACAGCGTCCCCAGTATTTGAAGACTTCCATGTATCCGTAGCCGTGCAGTATCGCGTCCGCAGTCGCGAGCGTCAGTACCGAATCGTCGGTGAAGCGGCTTTTTTCGGAGATGAAGTCGAATTCCTTGCTTTTATGTGGGGCACGTTCAAAGACCGAGCCCACTATATCGCCTACGAGAGCTCCCAGCATTTTGTATCACTCGCCTATAGCCGTAGATTTTTAATAATTATACTACAAGCCCTTTTGCTCGGGGCTTTCAAAGTTCCCGCCGACGTGCGCCGCGTCGCCCATGAGGCTCATCCTCGGCGCGCAGCCCTCTTTCATTTCGACTATCGTGATGCTGCAATTCGGCACCTGGAACCTGAAAAAACTCGAAAGCGGAGCGTCGAGCCAATGGCAGAGCAGAACCTTGATAACTGCGTCGTGCGAGGCAAGAAGGACATCCCCTTTGTACTTTTTGGCTGCCGCCTCAACTGCAGGAACCGCCCTGCGCGCTATGTCGTCAAGGCTCTCGCCGCCGTCGCCGGGCATCTTCACCGTTTCAGGCGCGGTGTGCCAGCGGTGGAGAAGCTCTGGCCATTCCGCATCCACTTCGGTTGAGAGGCGTCCCTCCCAGTCTCCGTGGTTGATTTCGGTGAAGGCTGGAACATCGACGAATTCTCCGAATTCGCACTTCGAGGAAGCGAGCTCCGCGGTTTTTTTTGCGCGGTCGAGCGGGCTTGTGAGCACCGCTTCGAACCTGTGGCCTGCAAGCCGGTTGCCAAGCGCTGCCGCTTGAGCGAGTCCCTTTTCGTTCAGTGCCGTATCCTGCTGTCCCTGAAAGCGTCCCTCAACGTTCCACGCCGTCTCTCCGTGGCGTATTATAAAAAATCTCATGAATTTAGCCCGCCTTCGTGAAATCCACAGTGGCGACCCATACCATGTCGCCGCTTTTGATGAGCTCGCCGTTTAGGCTGTCGTCAGTTTCGCCGTCGATTTCTAGAGCGCCGAGCGCGAGGCCGCTGCCTTCCTTACGTCCAAGCGCAAAATTAGCGATATTGACTCCGGCTTCGCCGAGTATGCTTCCTATCTTGCCGATGACTCCAGGACGGTCGTGGTTCTGGAAGATGAGCAGCTTGCCTGTCGGAACGAAGTCGACCCAGTAGTCGTTAACGCGGACTATCCTCTGGCGGCCTTCCTCGGTTATCGTTGCAAGCAGCGAGACGGAGCCCTTTGCCGTTTCAAGCTCGACTTCTATCGTATTCTTGTAGGTACGCGGCTCTCCGTAGCTTTCGTCTATTGAGATATCCCTGTCCTTAGCGAGCAGCGGCGCGAGCATGTAGCTGACAGGCGTACCGATGCTGACCTCCAGCATTCCTTTCAGCACCGCGATTGTGTAGGGGCGGAGCTTATTGGCGAGACGCTTTTCCTCGTCGTCGAAGAGCGTGCCGCGCAGCGTGACGTGGCACTTGTGAGGCGCGGAACCGCGCACCTGGGCGAGCTTAGCCGCGAGCAGGCCGATCTTGCGCGAAAGACTGAGGTACATGCGCTGGTCGTTGTTGAGCGCCTGCTCGAGGAACGGGAGGTTGACAGCGTGGTTGTAAGGCTCTCCGCGAAGCACGCTCAGCATATTCTGAGCCGCGATGCGCGAGACTTCGGACTGCGCCTCTAGGGTGTTCGCCCCGATATGCGGCGTAATCACTATCCTGTCCGCTATGTCTTCTGCAAGGAACGGATGGCCCGGAGTTAGAGGCTCTGCACTGTAAACGTCTGTCGCGAAGCCGCCGAGCCGCCCTTCGCGAACGGCCTGAGCCACAGCCGCCTCGTCGACGATGCCGCCGCGCGCGCAGTTCACCAGGTAGGCCCCATGCTTGAATACGCGCAGCATGGCCTCGTCTATCATGTTCGCCGTCTCTTCGGTGAGCGGCGTGTGTATCGTCACCATGTCGGCGAGGGAGACCGCCCCCTCAAGGTCGCTCATGAGCTCTGCGTGCAGCGAGTCGGCCTTAGTGTGCGGGATGTATGGGTCGTAGGCTATAACCTCCATGCCGAAGGCGCGTGCACGCTTCGCGACTTCGCTGCCGATCCTGCCGAGACCGATTATCAGTAGTTTTTTACCGCTAAGCTGTCGGCCTGTGAATTTATTCCTGTCCCACTTTCCCTCGTGCAGCGACCGGCAGGCCTGCGGGACCCTGCGCACGACGGCTAGCATGTTCGCCATCGTCAGCTCCGTAGCCGCGAGCGTGTTTCCGCTCGGCGCGTTGATTACTATTATTCCACGGCGGCTCGCGGCAGGGAGGTCTATATTGTCGACTCCGACTCCGGCGCGGCCTATGACTTTGAGCTTCTGTCCTGCCTCGATTTTTTTCTCGTCCATCGTAGTACCGCTGCGCGTCAGTACTGCATCGGCGTCGGCCAGTTTTTCAATTATCTGCTCGTCCGTAAGGCCGAGCGCGACTTCAAGCTCCACCTCCGGCGCGTTTCTGAAGATGTCGAGGCCGGCCTCGCCGACCTTTTCCGTTACAAGAACTTTCCACTTATTATTCATCAATTTCAGCCGTCCAATCTTCTGTTGGTTTTACGGGCAGTTAGCGCCGCGTCATTGCCTAGCTTCCTTGAGCGCTTCGTTGAAAGCTCCAAGTATTTCCGTAAGTTCAACATCGCCCCAATCGCTGTAGTGCGCGGCGCGGATTATTTTCCCTTTGAGAGCGCCCTGGCCGCCGGCCGTCGTCAGTCCCATGCTCGAAAGTATTTTGCGCACGGCTTCGCTTTTGCCGTCCGGCGCGCGGAAAGCCGTCACTCCTGCGGAGCGGAGCGATGGCTTTTGCACGAGAAGCTCGTAGCCCATTGAGCTTAGTCCGGACGCAAAGCTGTCGGCCCAGCGACGGCGCTTCGAGAACCATTTGCGCGCGCCGTCCTTCAGTATCACGTCAAGCGCCGCGTCGAGCGCGTAGTAAAGCGACACGGGCGGCGTGTACGGGTTTTCGTATGAATCTTCTTTCATGTATTTTAGGTGGAGCTTAAGGTCGAAGTAGTAGCTCGGGCACTCGCGCCTTTCGAGCTCCGCAAGCGCGCGCTTAGAGAGCCAGACGAAGCCGAGGCCGGGCGGCGTCATGAGGCCTTTCTGTGAAGCGGTGCAGAGCACGTCGATTCCCCATTCCTCGGGGAAACACTCCATAGCGCCGACGGAGCTGACCCCGTCGGCCAAAATCAGCGGGCGGTTCTCCTTCGGCAGGGCTGCGATGATTTCACGGACTGGAACTGTAACGCCAGTCGATGTCTCGTTGTGCGTTACTAGCAGCGCCTTGGCGTCGGGGTGCGCGCGCAGCAGAGCCGCCGCGTCCTCAGGCGACGGCGCGCTTCCTTCCTCGAAGTCGCCGAAAACTCCATGCGCGCCTGTGCGCAGAGCTATCTCGCGAAATCTCTTTCCGAACGCGCCGCACGAGAGCGAGATAAATTTATCGCCCGCGCCGAGAAAGTTGACCGCAGCGCATTCAAGCGCGCCCGTCCCTGAAGAGGGAAGTATGACGACGGGCTGCGCGCTTTCGAGCAAACGCCCGAGCTTTTCCGATATTCCCATAAATAGAGATGAAAACGCGGCGCACCTGTGGCTCTCCATCTGCCCGGCCTCTGCGGCGAGAACCGGCTGAGGCACCTCGACTGGGCCGGGCGTCAATAGATATTTCCTCAAGATAAAACCTCCCTTATAAAATAAAAAAGAGACCGAAAGCATCCTCCGGTCTCAAAACGTTTTCGCCTCATGCGCCGATGTACGGCGCGTCAATGCTGTTCGCTTTGAGACGGGCGCGCTGAACAACTGGCGCTCCATGAGGAGAAGCGCGACGAACAGCATGACTGCGAGAAATATGCAAAGTATGACATCGGCGGCCCTCCCGTCCTCAAAGACTCAGCTTGTTAAGTTTTATACGCCAAAGCTCCGTCAATGTCAATACAGGGAATTACAATGAAAGTTTACAAAGCGTTCGCCGCGCTTTAGCTTACAGACTGTCAATTATCATATATAATAAGTAACGCCTTGAACGGCGTGCAGGAGGGCTGTGCAATGAATGACAGAATCACAGATAATTTCGTTTATATAATCGCCGCGGCGGCGTTCTGTTTCGTCTGCCTTTACCTGCCGTACAGGTATCCAGACCTGCCGGACGAATATTTCCGGCACGCCGAGGTCGTTATACCCTCTGGAACCTCCGCGGGAGCGGCGGCACGCCTGCTCGAAGAGGCTGGCGTCGTGGACGACGCGGACGCGCTTGTGCGCGAGATGTCACGCACGGGGCTCGACCGCAGAATAAAGCCCGGCCTTTACACGCTGCGTCGCGCCACGCCGCGCGGAGTTGTAAAGCAGCTCGCAAAGGCGAAGCCGGTCGTTGCAAAAGCGGCGCTGATTCCAGGCTCGCGCTTTGACAGACTTGTCGCGCTCTTCGTTGATGACGGAGTGACGGCAGGTGATTTTTACTCGGCTATGGAGAAGACCGAAAATTTCTACGAACCGGTGCGCAAATGGCTGCCGGACGACGTGCGCGCGAGGATGGTGTTCCTACTGCCCGAAACGTACTTCATAGCGCCGGGGCCCGCCATAGCGGAGAGCTTCGTCGCAGCGGCGTCGCGGCTGTGGTTCGAGAGAATCGGCAAAGACATCCCGGAGGATACGCCTGCCAAAGACGTTCTTATGAGCGGAGTACTGGCCTCGGTCGTTGAGGGCGAAGCGCGCGTTGCTGAGGAACGCCCTATACTCGCCGGCATATTCCTTAAAAGAATAGAGAAAAATATGCGCCTTCAATCCTGTGCGACCGTCATGTACTGTTGGGCCGAGCGCGGGGAAAAGAAGACGGCGCTTACGTATAAAGATCTGGAAATTGACTCGCCGTATAACACATATCTCAACGACGGACTGCCGCCCGGTCCGATATGCGTGCCCTCAGAAAGCTCATGGAAAAGCGCGCTTAATCCGCAAGAGACGGATTACCTTTTCTTCTTCGCTGATGGAAAAGGACGGCATATTTTCAGCGAGACATACGGCGAGCATCTGGCGAAGCAGCGGGAGATGTGACGGATGAAGCCAGAAATAAAAGCGTTGAAATTTACCGTCCCCCACGAGGACATATATTATATAAGCTGGATAATAGATGCGGCCGAGGGCATCGGCTTCCTCCAGACCGACGACGCGAAAGCGGGAAAGATCACCGTCTTCACCCCTGTCGGGCAGGAGGAATATTTGTTGAGCCTCATGGAGTCGCTGAGGGTGGAAGGGATTCCGATAACGGAAAACACTGACGACGAAGAAACGGGAGAACAGAACGAATGAATTGCAGCCTTGATTTTTTCCACGAGAACATAGCGAAAGCGCTAAAAAACGGCGCGCAGTACGCCGACGTATATATACAGAGCGGCGAGGGCCACTCCGTCCACTTCGAGGACGGTAAGATAGACGAGATTTCTTCGTCGACCTCCGACGGCTCCGGCAGCCGCATAATCGTCAACGGCAAAACCTTCTATTCGCACGCGCCCGGAGGAAGCGCCGCGGCTGTAGCGTCGGCCTTCGTGCGCTGCGCGGAGATGGCCGGCACGGGCGCGGCGAGCGGCGCCCTGCCCGGCGGCAACGCAGTCGAGGGCGCGGAAAAGCCGGCGAAACAGCCGGACGCATCTTTCCTGTGCGAGATAGACGAAACCATAAAGAAAGAATCTCCGTATATCCGGCAGTCGTCGTATCGCTACACTGTCTCTCGGAAGAAAATACTGGTCATAAAGCCCGGCGGAGAGGTCGCCGAGGACGAAAGATATTACACCTCGTTCGCCGCGCAGGTGATAGCCGAGCGGGACGGCGTGGTACAGACCGGCTCGGAGCGGCGCTGCATGACGCTGCCGCAGGAGCTTTTCTGGAACGGAGCGACGCCGCTTGAGCTAGCGCGCACGGCACTGCGCCGCGCTCTGCTGATGCTTGATGCGCGTCCGTGTCCGGCCGGCAAGATGCGCGTGCTGATGGCCGGCGAAGCTGGCGGCACGATAGTACACGAAGCCTGCGGGCACGGCCTCGAAGCCGATATAGTCGAGAAAGACTATTCGACTTACCGCGGCAAGGTGGGGGAGAAGGTCGCCCACGAGATGGTGACTATGATAGACGGGCCACTTACGGAAGGGCTCTACGGGGACTACCGTTTTGACGACGAGGGTACGCCCGCGCAGCGCACCGTGCTTATTGAGAACGGAGTGCTCAAGAATTACATGACGGACGTGCTTTCGTCGCAGCTCTATAAGCTGCCGCTCACAGGCAACGGACGTCGCGAGTCATACCGCTGCGTCCCCGTCCCGCGCATGAGCAACACTTACCTGCTTCCTGGGCGCGACGACCTCGATACGATGCTCGCGCGCACTGAGCGCGGCCTTTTCGTCAAAAAGATGGGCGGCGGGGAAGTAGACCCAACGTCCGGAGATTTCGTCTTCTACGTCAGCGAGGGCTACCTTATTGAAAAAGGCAAAATCGGCGTCCCAGTACGTGGCGCAATACTGACTGGCAACGGCCCAGAGGCCCTACGCAACATCTCCGCGCTCGGAAACAATTTGGTCATGGACCCTGGAATGTGCGGGAAATCGGGACAAAGCGTTCCAGTCACTGACGGTCAACCATCAATGCTCATCGAAGGACTTACTGTCGGAGGCAGCGAAGCATGAGGGAACAGGAAGCGGCTCCCTCGCGTCGCCGGCGGAAGGGCCAGCCTAAAGAAAAGCTGCGAGAAAAAAAGTTCGACATAAAAGAGGTTGCTGGGAACCTTCGCACAGCTTTCAAAATCTTCAACATTCTAGTAGCGCTCGTCACGCTTTACGTAATCGCCTCGCTTTACACGCCGTGGACTGGCGACGCGGGCGCGGCTATAGCTGGATGGCTGCTCTCCAATATCGGCGGCGCTGTGATAATTCCGCTGTTTTTCCTGCTTTACACGACTGTCAGGCTTTTTGCAGGCGCGTCTATGGCAGGCTGGCTGCGCCATCTCTGCGGAGTGTTCTTCATATTTTTGTTTCTATCAATGACGCTCGGCCTGAACAAACTGACAGGCGGCGAGCAAGGGCTTGTGCCGCCGTTCGTCGCGGCTGGTAAATTCGGCTACGGAATGAGCTCAGCTATATACAAGTCGACCGGCATACTCGGCACGGTGCTCGCCGGCCTTCTGACGATATATCTAACGCTCATGGCTTTTAATATACGCCTATTATCTCTCATAAAACTGCCCAGCATTTCGCTTCCGAAATTCAGCCTGCCTAAATTCGGCCGGCGTGCCAATGACGGAGGCCGAGACGCAGAGTACGAAGAGGAAGCGAATGACGAGTATGACGATATATACAATGAAGATCCTGACGAGAACGACGCGCCGAACATATCGGAGTTCGACGGCGACAAGGATTATTTCGATTACGATGAAGAGAAGCCGGAGCGCGATAAATACGGCGTTCCACCGGCCGTTCGCTGCGAACACGCTACATACACCGCAATCGGCGTCGGCGAAGACGAAGAGGACATAGACTACAACGACCCGGAGTCGCTGAAAAAAGTAACGGAGGCCGAGCCGAACGCCGCGATACAGGACCCGAACTTCAGCTTCGAGGAGAGCGGCGCACGCCGCGTGAAGCAGGGCATTTTCCCTCCGCCGATAGAAATTTTCGGCCCGAGCGAATCGCGCGACGGCGAGATGGATGAGGAAAAGGCACGCCCCCTCGGCGAAAAAATCGTGCGCGCGCTGGAACAGTTTGGAATTGAATCGCACCTTGCCGAGATTCTCGTCGGCCCTACAGTCATACAGTTCCGCATACAGCTCGCGCCAGGCATAAAGGTCAGCAAGGTCGCCGCTCTCGCCAACGACATTGCTCTCGCGATGGCCGTGCCAAGCCTGCGTATCGAAGCGCCGATTCCAGGCAAGCCCTACGTAGGCATAGAGATACCGAACCCGAAGCGCCGCGGCATACCGCTGCGTACCGTCATAGAAGACGATGGCTTCCAGAACACCGAACTCGCGCTCCCGCTGCCTTTCGGCGTCGCTGTGAACGGAGACTCCGTCATAGTCGGACTCGAAGAGCTTCCGCATCTACTCGTCGCTGGGACGACAGGCTCGGGCAAAAGCGTCTTCGTAAATTCTTGCATAGTCGGCCTCTGCTCCAAGCGCACGCCAGAGGAACTGCGTATGATTCTCGTGGACCCGAAGCGCGTAGAAATGGCTGTCTACGACAAGCTGCCACACCTGCTGACGCCTCCCGTAACAGACCCGAAGAAAGCGGTGCAGGCTCTCGCGTGGCTCATACGCGAGATGGAGAACCGCTACACAACTTTCGCGAAGCTGCGCGTGCGCAACCTTGAAGGCTACAACGAGAAAGTTCTGCCGAAAGACCGCCTGCCGCACATAGTTATAGTCGTAGACGAGCTAGCCGACCTCATGATGACGGCGGCGAAAGAGGTCGAGGAATACATCTGCCGCCTCGCGCAGATGGCGCGCGCGACCGGCATACACCTAATGCTCGCGACGCAGCGTCCCTCGGTCAATATAATAACGGGGCTGATCAAGGCGAATATTCCGGCGCGCGTGGCCTTCACTCTCCCTAGCAACGCCGACTCGCGCACGATAATCGACTGCGCTGGCGCGGAAAAGCTGCTGGGCAAGGGCGACATGCTCTTTCTTTCCACGAAGAACCCTAAGCCTATACGCATACAGGCCCCGTGGATTGATGAAAAAATCCTCGCTTGCTGGCTTGCTTACATTACGAACACCTTCGGCGAGCCTGAGTTCATCGAGATAGAAGCACAGGGCGCGGGTGCGAACGGCGGCGCGTCCGGCGGAACGTTCGACGATGACCTGCTTGAAGAAGCGGTCGAAACAGTGCTCGCGACAGGCATAGCTTCGGCGAGCGGCCTCCAGCGTAGGCTTCGCGTCGGGTTTTCACGGGCGTCGAGGCTGATAGACATGATGGAGCAGCTCGGTATAGTCGGCTCCGCAGACGGATCGCGTCCGCGCGAGATACTGGTCGACGAAGATGGCGCACAGGAGCTTCTCGACGAAGCGAGAGGGAAGTAAGCAGATGAGATTGGGTACGGAAATAAAATGGAATAAAAAAAGAGCCGTGTTACACGGCTCTCTGTACTTTACCGGAACGGAGGCACTTGGTGCAGATATGGAGCTTGCGAGTCTCCCCTCCGCCTACGTCGACTCTGACGCTCTGAATGTTGATGAGCCAGCGGCGTCTTGTATGGCGGTTCGAATGGCTCACCGCGTTTCCCGTAACGGGCCCGCGGCCGCAGCAGTCACAGAATTTTGACATTTGTTTCCCCCCTTGTTTCCTTGAAACAATCAACCAGTACATTGTATCATAGCAATACAGAAAGTGGCAACATAAAAGGAAGTTATGAGAAATATAAAGGAGAGCTTTTTATATGAATTTTGCTGAAAAGATGGACGAACTGGAAAAAATACTGAAAGATCTTGAAGGCGATGCGCTCACGCTCGACTCGGCACTCGCCGAATACGAGAGGGGCGTCGCGCTAGTTCGCGAATGCCGTGCCTACCTCGAGGACGCGCAGAAAAAGATAACGGTGCTCTCCCAGCAATACGCCGCGCCGCAATCCGGCGCCGAGGAGGCGTGACGCCATGAACGGCGAACTTCGGGCCTACGTGAAAGGCGAGCTCGAGCGATACAGGCTCGCGGTAGAGGAATATATTGTAGAGACAAGCGAGGAGCGTGCAGAGGGTGTGCCGCCGGAGCTATTCGAATCGATGGAATACTCGCTGCGCGCGGGCGGCAAACGGCTGCGTCCCGCGCTCTGTCTCGCAGCGGCTAAACGTGCGGGTGTTGAAGAGAAAAATGCGATGCCGATGGCGCTCGGCCTGGAAATGCTGCACACAGCAACGCTGATTCACGACGACCTGCCATGCATGGACGATGACGGCATGCGCCGCGGCAAACCGTCGAACCACGCTAAGTTCGGCGAGACGCTCGCGCTTCTTGCAGGCGACGCGCTCTTCGTGCAGTCGCTCGAATTTCCGATGGCGAAGCTGACAGGCATCGCGCCGGCGAACGTCTTGCGCGCGATGCATATCTTCGCCAAGGCTATAGGGCCGTCGGGCGTCTGCGGCGGTCAGGTGCTTGATGTCGACGCTGCGAAAGCCAAGGACGAGCCGGACTACGTGCGCCGCATAGCTAAGCTCAAGACCGGCGCGCTGATCCAGGCCGCTGTGCTGACCGGCGCGGCACTCGGCGGCGCGGACGGCGCGGCGTTCGCCGGATACGCGGACTATGCGGCGCATCTAGGCTCCGCGTTTCAGATAGTCGATGATATACTTGACGTGACGAGCACGGCGGAGGAACTCGGCAAAACTCCTGGCAAGGACGAACGCGACGGCAAGGTGACGCACGTCACGGTCTACGGTCTTGAGCGTGCGCGCGAAATGGCGGTTCGGGAATCGGACGCCGCGAAGGCCGCGCTCGCAGGAATTATGCCTGAGGACAGCTTCCTCGCGCTTCTGCCCGAATATCTAGTCCACAGGACAAAATAAAGACTGGTGGAATATAAAGCATGAGTCTTTTGGATTCCGTCGGGGATTTCAGGGGCCTCTACGGACTCAACGAAGAAGCGCTCGGCGCGCTCTGCTCTGAGCTGCGGGAAAGAATCCTCGACGTCACGCTCAAAAACGGCGGACACCTGAGTTCGTCGCTCGGAGCCGTGGAGTTGACGGTTGCGTTGTTGCGCGTATTCAACCCCGATTCTGACAAGATAATATTTGACGTGGGCCATCAGAGCTACGCATACAAAATGCTTACGAAACGGCTCGACCGCTTTCCGACGCTGCGCCGCAAGGGCGGCATCGCAGGCTTCCCGCGCATGGACGAAAGCCCATACGACTTTTTCACTACCGGGCACAGCAGCACGTCGATCTCCGCTGCTATGGGCTACGCAAAGGCGCGCGACCTCAAGCGCGAAAACTACGAAGTCGTCGCGGTGATAGGCGACGGTGCGCTGCTTAACGGCGTCTCGTTCGAAGCTCTCAACGCGATGGCAAGCGTCAAGTCCAAGGTGATAATAGTCCTCAACGACAACAAAATGTCGATAAACCCGCGCGTCGGCGGGATGGCCTCGCACCTAGCGAAGCTCGCCGTCAACCCGACATACAAAAAATTCAAGGACTACGTCAAATACCAGTGCGTGGGACGCAGAAACGGCGAAAGCGTCCATCAGGCGCTTTCACAGATAAAGCTGAAGCTCAAGTCGCTGCTGCTGCCGACAAACATTTTCGAAGAGCTCAACATAAGTTACTGGGGGCCGTTCAACGGCCACAGCGTCACTGAGATGGAGGAGGTCTTCCGCCTCGCACGCCATTATGACGAGCCGCTGCTCATTCATGTGCTGACGAAAAAGGGCAAAGGCTGTAAGGAGGCGGAGGAAAATCCATCATACTTCCACGGCGTCGGACCGATGACGAAAATCGACGCTCCGGCAGAGAAAGCGGGAGGCGATGACAGCTGGAGCGGCGTCATGGCTCGGGCACTCTGCGCAGCCGCAGAGCGCGACCCTAAAGTGATGGCGGGGACCGCGGCCATGAAGGACGGCACAAAGCTCGACATCTTCGCGAAGCGCTATCCGCAGCGTTTTTTCGATACAGGCATAGAAGAAGAGCATACTCTCGTCTACGCGGCGGGGCTCGCCGCCGCTGGCATGCGTCCCGCAGTCTGCATATATTCGACATTCCTACAAAGGGCTATGGATCAAGTAATGCACGATATCTGCCTTCCCAAACTGCCCGTACTACTTGGCGTCGACCGCGCGGGGCTCGTTGGCGAGACGCACCACGGCATCCTCGACGTGCCTTGGCTGCGCGCCATCCCTGGCATGACGCTAGCCGCGCCGCGTGACGCCGTCGACCTAGAATTTTTTGTTGAGGAATGGCGGCGGCGCGGAATCCCGATGGCGATACGCTATCCGCGCGGCAAGGCCCCGTCGTCGCTCGCGCGCAAAACCAACGACCGCCCCGCCGGGTGGGGGAAGTGTGAAATACTGCGCTACGGCTCCGAAATCTGCCTCATAGGCGCGGGGAGCACTACGGCGCTGATGCTTGAAGCGGCTGACGAACTCGCGGAGCGCGGAGCCGCGCCGACCGTCGTCGACCTGCGCTTTATAAAGCCGCTGGACGTGGAAACTCTGCCGTCGCTGCTCGCATCGCATAAAACCGTCGTGACCGCAGAGGAAAACGCGCTCGCGGGCGGCTTCGGCGAGGAGATAGCGGCGCTTATGAAAGAGCGTAGGATTTCCGCCTCATTCGCCTGCGCCGGCGTTCCAGATCGGTTCATTGCGCACGCGACGCGCGCGCAGCAGTGGGAGGAGTGCGGACTGACCGTCGAAAACATACTGGCCCTCTGCGGTGTCGAAAAATGAGCGCGAAGCTGATACGCCTCGACAAACTGATAACAGACAGAAAGCTCGCTCCGTCGCGCACCGCCGCACAGCTTTTAATAGAAGAAGGCCGCGTCAAGGTAGACGGAGTGCCCGCGAAAAAGCCAGCCTCAATGGTAAGCGCCGCAGCCGCGATAGTCGTCGACGCGCCGGAAAAGGAATGGGTCAGCCGTGGCGCATACAAGCTTCTGCGCGCTTTCGAGCGCTTCCCGATAGACGCGCACGGCAAACGCTGCGTCGACGTCGGCGCGTCTACTGGCGGCTTCACGGACGTTCTTCTCGCAAACGGCGCGGCGCTCGTCTACGCCGTAGACGTCGGCTACGGGCAACTCGCTTGGAAGCTGAGAAATGACTCGCGCGTCCGTGTAATGGAACGTACAAACGCGCGCAGCCTCACGCTCGACATGATTGACGGAGAAAAGGCGGACGTTATAGTCTCAGACGCCTCGTTCATATCGCTGACGCTGCTCTTCGGCGCGATGGAAAATTTGCTCGCTGATGACGGCGTCATGGCCGTGCTTGTGAAGCCGCAGTTCGAGGCGGGGCGCGAGCGCGTCGGCAAGGGCGTGATAACCGATCCTAAACTTCATGAAGATATACTCAACGAAGTCGCCGATTTTATTGACGACCATACTGGGCTCGCGATCGAAGCGGCGGACTACTCGCCGATACGCGGCCCAGAGGGCAACATCGAATTCTTGTTTTTTCTGAGACACAAAGCCGCCTCGAACGGCGGCGCGCGGCCCGACTTCCGCAAAATAGTGGAAGAAGCGCACATCAACGCGGCACAGCACCCGAACCGGAGGAGCGACGCAAATGACGAAGGACATGAAAAAGATAGGACTGCTCTTTAACACGCAGAAGCCGGCAGCCATTGAAATGGCGTGGCGTCTCTGGCACTGGGGCAGGGAAGAGGGCATAAACTTTCTCTTTCCTCCGCACGAAGCATCGGCCATATCCATTCCCGGAGTCGACGACGGAACATGGCGAAAAGAGGTTTCCTTCGCCGTAATACTAGGCGGCGACGGAACATTTCTGCGCGCAGCCCGCTACACATTCGGCCACGCGATACCGCTCTACGGCATAAATCTCGGGCGTCTTGGCTTCCTCGCGATAGGCAGTCCGGAATCTGCCGAAGACGACATAAAGAAAATAATCGCCGGACAGTACACGCTTCAGCGCCGCCACCTGCTCAAGGGGCAGGTCTGGCGCTCAGGCAGGCTCGTCCACGAGCTTCATGCGCTCAACGATTTCGTTATATCGAAGGGCAGCATAGCGCGCGTTACGGACCTTGAGGTAAAGGTCGGCGGTGAAACGCTGACGCTCTTCCTAGCCGACGGCCTAATACTCTCGACGCCGACTGGTTCCACCGCCTACGCGCTATCGGCGGGCGGCCCGATCGTTCCGCCGCATGTGCCCTGCTTGATAGTAGCGCCGATATGCGCCCACACGCTCTACGCGCGGCCTGTAATATTGAGCGGAGACGACAGGACCGTCGTCATACCGAAGGGAGATGCGCGCAGCCTCATGCTAACGCAGGACGGGCAGCTAGGCTACGAGCTGCTTCCGGGCGACGAGCTTCACGCAATGCTCGACCCCGACATCCGTGTGCAGATGATACAGCTCAACGGCAGAAGCTACTACGACCTACTGCGCCAGAAGCTGCGCTGGGGATTCAACGGCATAAGCGGCGGAGGCGAATAGAATAAATGTTAGAAGAGCTCTCGATACGCGGTATCGGCGGAATAAAAAGCGCGTCGCTCTCCTTCAGCGGCGAATTCATCGTCATAACCGGCGAAAGCGGCGCGGGTAAAAGCAGCCTCGTGCGCGCGCTCGAATTCATATCCGGACGGCGGGCGCAGGCAAACCACATACGCAGCGCAGACGATTCGTGCGAAGCCGAAGCGGTGCTTACCTCAGCGCCTATCGGGGGACTCGAAGAACGCTACCAGCCGCAGGAAGACTCGCTGATAGCGCGCCGTAGCTTCACGAGAAGCGGGAAGGGGCGCTGCACGCTCCAAGGGCAGAACGCGCCGCTCACCGTCCTCGTCAAAGCGATGGAGCGCAACATCGTAATACAAAGCCAGTTCGCGCAGCTGGGCCTGCTCGAACCGGCACGCCAGCTCGAACTTGTAGACTCGTGCGGCGGAGCGGAAACCGCAGCGTTGCTGGCCAAGCTTGACGAGACATTCAACGCCGCCCTCTCCGCCGAGAAAAAAATCGTTTCCATAAAAAAACGGCGGCGCGAAAGCGAAAAACGATGCGAAGAAGCGCCAGCCGTAATCCGTCAAGTAACAGCGCTCAAGCTCAAAGATGAGAGCGAGCGCCGGTGGGAGGCCGAGTTGGCGAAAATCAACGCCGATGAGGCCGCAATGCGCACGTTGCGCGCTGCATCAATACAGATGAACGACCCCGAGCACGGACTGCTCGACCGTCTCGAAAGCGCCGCTAAAAACGTCTACGCAGCAGCCGGCCGGAACGGTGAAAAATGGCGTCCTGTGATAGAAAAAATGCTCTCCGGCGCGCAGGAATTCTCGTCGATGCTTGCCGCAGAGTGCCGTGCGTCTGACGGCACAGACGCGGAAGAGGCAAAAGACAATCTCGAAAAAAAGATAGGCGCGCTGCGTAAAATAAAACGGACTCTCTCGCTGCCCGACGCCGCTGCCGTCGTCGAATACGCTAAAAACGCAGCCGAAGAACTCGAATGGCTGAACAACAGCCGCGAAGAACTGGAAGCCCTTGAAAAAGAGGCCGCCGGACTTCGCCGGGAAACTTCGCGTCTCGCGATGGAACTGCGCGCGCGGCGCAAAGAGGCCGCCACGGCGCTGGCGGTGTCGGTCAACGGACACCTCCGCGAGCTCGGCATGGAATACGCCAAGTTCGGCATAGAAATAGAACCGCTTGACCGAGTTCGTGCAAACGGTGCGGAAAACGTTTGCTTCACGCTCGCTCTGCCGGAGCAGAAGCCGCTGCCGGTAGGCAAAAACGCGTCTGGCGGGGAGCTCTCCCGCATCCTTATCGCAGTACAACTTTCCGCAGGCGACGACAAAATGCCCGGTACGCTCGTTTTCGACGAAGTGGAAGCCGGCCTTGGCGGCAAGACTGCGCTCCTTGCAGGCTATAAACTGCGCGAACTCTCAAAACGCTGCCGCACGATACTAATAACGCATCAGGCGACGATA
>URAG01000047.1 GCA_900545755.1 uncultured Cloacibacillus sp.
CCCGCGGGCCGCGCGCTCGTAGACAGCTTCGTCACCGAGGTCAGCCAGGACACATGGGTGCTCTTCCCATGGGACGCAGCGACGGCTGCGGACTTCATTCCGCCCATCGCTGACATCCGGCGCACGATGCCGCAGGATTAGCGCAGCGCCATGAAAATCCGCAAGGCGACGGCGGACGACGTTCCGCGCATAAAGCCGCTCTACCGACAGATAATCGCGCGTCTCGCAGAGCTCGCCCCGCTCTACCGAACCGACTGCGAGCAGGAGGACGAGTTTATAAAGAAAACGATAGAGTGCGAAAGCTCCGACATTCTTGTAGCTGAAGACGGCTGCGGGCTTCTGGCCTTCGCTCTGCTCGAAGGCCGCGAAACGGCGAAGCTCGCAGGAGTCGCGCCGCGGCGCTACGCCTTCCTGATGGACCTATGCGTCGATGAAAAGCTGCGCGGCCAGGGGATAGGAAGCGCGATGCTCGCCGCCTGCGAAGAATGGGCGCGCAAGAAAAATTTCGAATACCTCGAGCTCAACGTCCTCGAAGCCAACGAAGCCGCCCGCCGTCTCTATGAACGGACCGGGTATAAAAAAACCGTCAATGTGATGAGGATGGAGCTGTAAGCTGAATCTTAGGCGCTTTATGAGCTGCAATGCGATCGATATGGATGCGAGGAAGCGGGCTAAAGCTTTTGAACATTTTACACGCGTTGCAATACGGCGATACGCGTCTTCGAATACGGCGGCGCTTCTGAAAATCTTCCGCGGCGCGACGTCTTCAACATCCTGTTTCGCCGGTGGGAAATACTACGCAAGTAGGCCGCTGCGCGCCGCAATAAAAAGTGCTAGAATCAGCGTTATCACGCGAACGCAGCTGAATTTACGGCGAGGAGATGTACGCTTTGCAGCAGAATACTAAATATAAATATCTGATGTCGCTCGGGCATTTCTGCTCAGACATAAACCAGGGGGCGCTCTCTGCTGTTCTGCCCTTCCTCATCGCAGCGTATGGATACAGCTATACTACGGCGGCTTCGCTGGTCATGATATCGAACCTCGTCGGCTCCGCCGTGCAGCCGCTCATCGGCTACCTTTCGGACAAGCGCAGCACGACGTGGGCGATCCCCGCCGGCGTGCTGATGGCGGGCAGCGGCATCGCTTTGACCGGCTTCACTTCGAGCTTCTTCGGGCTATGCATAGCGGTCGTCATAAGCGGCACTGGGGTCTCGCTGTTCCACCCTCAGGCGGTCAAGCTCGTCAACTACGCCTCGGACGCAGACAACAAGGCGCGGAGCATCGGCATATTCTCCTTCGGCGGCAGCCTCGGCTTCTCGCTCGGGCCGCTGCTCGTCTCGAACGCGATACTCTCCATAGGAATGCACGGCACTGCGGTCTTTCTCGCGCTCGCTCTGATGTCCAGCACGATATTTTTCTATTACTACAAGAGCATGGCTGAGCTCGGCGACGGACGGTCGCGCGCAGGCAAGGGCGGCGGCGCGGGCGGAGCGGACGACTGGCGCGCCTTCGGGCGGCTCTGCTTCGTAATATTCGGCCGCTCGATAATGATGTGCGGCATGAACACCTTCCTCGCGCTCTACTGGATTCACGAGCTCGGCCAGACGGAGCGCGCAGGCGGCGCGGCGCTCAGCGTCTACTACGCGATGGGCGCGATATGCACACTGCTCGGAGGCAGGTTCGCGGACCGCTTCGGATGCCGCAGGATGATAAAGATCAGCCTTTCCTTCTTCATACCGGCGATTCTGCTGCTCGTTTTCACGCAGAACCTTTTCCTCGCAAGCGCGCTCCTGCTGCCGATAGTCGCCTCGCTCTACTTCTCGTACAGCCCGATGGTAGTCCTCGGGCAGCAGTACCTTCCAAACCATGTCGGCTTTGCCTCCGGCGTCACGCTCGGACTAGCGATAAGTATCGGAGGCGTCATGGCTCCGGTGCTCGGCATGGTCGCCGACCGTTTCAGCCTCTCAGCCGCATTCTGCGCGATGGCGGCGCTCGCCGTCGTCCCGCTCACGGCTTCGTTCTTCTTGAAACCGGCCGAGGACGAGCAAGCGCCGCATAACGCGTAAAACTATACCGGAGAAGAATAAAACAAGCGCCGCAGGCTGTTTTTATAGTCCTTGCGGCGCTTCTTATTGTTAGCGTGTTATTAGTCCTGCGCTATATTAGTCATCCTTTTCCGCTTCTTTACGGGCGGCGCGTTCGGCGCGCATCGCGTATTTCTTCGCGTGCGGGTCGCCACATGTGGGTACTATGCAGAAAAATTCGAGCGGTATGTCCGCGTCGTTCCTGTATTCGTGGACGAGCCCGCCGGGGACGCGCGTCCAGTAGCCGGTCTTCATCAGATAGGGCGTGCGCTTGCCGGGCTCTTCCTCGACTTCGACGACGCCGTCGCCGGAGAGGGTGAACATGAGGTGGTCCCAGTCGTGTACGTGCGCGGGGATGCCACGGTGCGGCGGCAGGATGAAATGGCGCATGACGTAGTCCTTCCATACACCGCCTTCCGGTCCGTAGACCGTACGTTTCTCGATTTCGGGCGCGAGCGCCGATGCGTTCTGTAGCGGCAGGTCGTATATAGAGCCGTAGTTTTTCGCGGATTCGCTCATAAAAAAATCCCCCTCCTTATAAAAATCCGGCATTGCCGGTGTCTCTGGCAATGCCGGGCTGTTTCAGATTATATCAGAATTTTATTTCGCGTTCTTGAGCGCTTCGAGTCCAGCACGGATCTTCTCCGGCTTCGCCGGGATGGCCTTGATGCGGACTCCGCAGGCGTCGTGTATCGCGTTGCAGACCGCTGCGTGCGGAGATGCGAGCGGCATTTCTCCCGTTCCAGCTGCTCCGAAGGGTCCGAGCGGGCGCGGCGTCTCGACGTGGACGAGCGTGAGATCGTCGGGAACGTCCTTGATATAGGGCAGTCCCATGACGACGAAGTTGTTGTACTTGTTCTCGTCAAGGAAGTCCTCCGTAAGCGCGAGGCCGATGCCCTGCGCAATTCCGCCGTACTGCTGCCCGTCGACTACGAGGTAGTTGTTGATGACGCCGACGTCGCCGACGAGGACGAACTTCTCGCAGTGGGCCTTGCAGGTCTCCATATCGACGGAGACCATCGCGAGGTTGACGGCGAACATATGGAAGCCGAAGGGCTTGCCGTGGCCGGTGTCCTTATCGTTGCCGGAGCAGACTTCCGTCGAGCCGTCGGCGTGGAGTATCTTGGCCTGCGTGTAGCCTTCGTAGAAGGTCGGGATGTTTTCGGCGACCATCTCGTCGTAGGTGCGGTACGTGCCGTCGGGCTTGCGCATCGCGTCAAGCAGCTTGTTGCAGCTGTCGATGATGGCGTTGCCGACCATGACCTGGCAGCGGCTCGCGGCGGCGGCTCCGCTGTTCGGGGCCTTCGCTGTGTCGGAGAGGACGAGCTTTATCTGCTCGGGGCGCAGGCCCAGCGGCTTGAGCGCCTCGTGCGCGGTGCCGATGCAGCCCATGTCGGCGCCCTGTCCGTGGTCTTCCCAGGTGTTGTAGAGGACGACGCCGTCCTTCGTAAGCTCGATGTTGCTCGCAGCCTCGTCCGCGCCGTCGTCGTTCGAGTTGTAGATGCCTATCGAGACTCCGACACCGTACTTGACCTTGTCGTTAGAAAGCTCGGCGGCCTTCTTCTTCATCTCTTCGTAGTACGGGCGCGCCTTCTTCATCATTTCGGGAAGCGGGAATACCTCAGGCGCATAGCCGGACGGGAACTGTCCGCGCGGGTTCTCCGTGAAGGGCTCCCACTCGAGCAGGTTCATCTCGCGGAAGTCGAACGGGTCGATGCCGCACTTGTTCGCGAGCATGTCTATCGCGGTTTCGCCGCCCCAGTAGGTCTGCGGCGCGCCGTAGGCGCGGAAGGCCGCGCTCCAGCGGTGGTTGCTCCAGCAGGTGTAGCCGGTCGCGCGCATCTTGTCGTATGCGTACGGGGCCATGAAGAACTGTCCGCCCTTGTTCGTGAGGTCGTTCGCGGACTCGCTGAACGGGCCATGATCGACCCACCAGGTCTGCTCCGCTCCGACGAGCTTGCCGTTCTTGTCCGCGCCGACGCGGATGTGCATAAGGAACGGCGAGCGTTTCGGCGTGCGGACGTTGTGCTCTTTCATGTTGATGCGCATGTAGACGGGGCGTCCGCAGGCGATGAGCGCTATCGCGAGATAGGGCTCGTTAGTCGGCGCGACCTTGTAGCCGAACGAAGCGCCGAGGTTGTTCTGGATGACGCGGATTCTCGACGGCGGTACGCCGACGCCGCGCGCTATCATCATCTGGTGGCGGTAGACGCATATAGACTTCGAGGCGATCGTGAGAAGCCCATTCTCGTCATAGTATGCGTAGCCGCAGTCCGTCTCGAGGACCATATGCGGCTGGCGCGAGCTGAGGAACTCGTCGTCGACAACGTACTCGGCGTTGTCGAGCGCTTCCTTCGGGTCCTCGCCCTTCATGTAGACGCGCTTGTTCCACGCGTTCGGCATTCCGTCATAGCCGTCGATGTCGTCGTAGACCTTTATCGCGTCAGGAGCCTTGGCCTGGTAGATGTCGATGAGCTCGGGAAGCGGCTCATAATCGACCTTGATTTTCTGCGCCGCGGCGCGCGCGTTGGTCTCGGTGTCGGCGCAGACGATGGCGACGACGTCGCCCCACTGGCGGATCTTGTCGCCCTCTTCGACCATTATGCGGCGCTCCCAGCCGTCGGTGAGCGCGGAGTCGCATCCGACCTGTCCGCGGATGCGGTTCGTCCCCTTGACGTCCTTATAGGTGACTACCTTGAATACGCCGGGCATCTTCTCCGCTTCGCTTACGTCGATCTTGTTGACCTTCGCGTGGCGGACGCCCTCAAGCGCGTAGGGATATGCGAAGAGGAACTCCTCGGGCAGCTTCAGCCTGTCGTCGTCACCGAAGTCCCAGAGCCCCGTCGCCTTGTATATCGCGGAGGGACGCGGATAGCTGCTGTTCCATACTGAGTCGCCGGGCTTGTACATCTTCGCGAGGTCTTCGATTTTTTCCTCGCCGCGCAGGATAGCGGCGGCCTTCATCACCGCGTCGACTATCTGCTTGTAGCCAGTGCAGCGGCAGGCCATCCAGTTCTTGCTGAACCACTCGCGGACCTCTTCGCGCGTCGGGTTCGGGTTCTGGTCGAGCAGCGCCTTGCCGCTCGTAATGAAACCAGGCGTGCAGAAGCCGCACTGAATCGCTCCGCAGACTATCATGGCCCACTGGAGCGCGTGGAGGTTGTCGGGCGTGCCTATGCCTTCGATCGTCGTAATCTGCGAGAACTCGGGCACGCTCTTCCAGCGCGTGATGCATGAGCGGACGACCTTGCCGTTGAGTATGACGTTGCAGACGCCGCACTGGCCGCAGTCGCAACCGCGCTTCGTCCCAGTCATCTTGAGCTGGTCGCGCAGCACCGTCAGGAGCGATACGTCGGGCTTGCCTATTACGCGCTTAGGCACGCCGTTGATGATAAGGTTCTTGACATGATAGCTGGCCTCGGCCGGAATTGTAATTTCCTTTGCCATATTTGCTCTCCTCTCTCGTGATAAAGTTTCCCCATTTTCCCGCGCGCGGCGGGAATTCCCAAAAACACAGATATCTTGCGCGAATTGGAGAGGAAGGAAGGGAAACGCGCATTCCGCGCGCGTTTTCTGGCCTGTACCCCTTTCCAATTTGGACGCCTTCCGGCGTCCCGGGAGGCGCGAAGCTTTTGCTTGCGCCCTCGCGGACTTCCGTCCGCTGGCCCCGTATCCTTGGCTGGCGCTTTAGGCGGCGGGGCTCGGGGTTGCAACAGCGTTGCAACAGTTGTCAAAACTTTCTGTTCAAATCATACAAAAGTACACAATAATGAGCAATATTTAGTTGAAATTAGGAATGTTGTGTGTCTTTTTGGTCGGTTTATGATTATTAAAATTCATGAACGTTATTTGTAAAAGCGATGATACGGCGGAAGCGGCGCATCTGCATGACCGCGGCGGGGCGCGAAGGCACGGATGTAAAATTCATCCCGTCGCACAGGCTTTGCGGCGGGACGAGAAATCTTTGTGTTTTTAGAAAATCCGCCTAGAGCAGCGCCATGCGGTAGCGTTTTTCCGGGCGGCCTACGCGGCGGTATGCGTACTCGACGACGACGCGCTCGCTGAGCGTCAGAAATTCGAGATAGCGGCGCGCCGTCGAACGTGAGATGCCGAGGCGGTCGCCTACCTCCTGCGCCGAGAAAGTTCCTTCGTTTTCCTTCAGGAATGACTCCACATCGTTTAGACATTTCAGCTGAAGCCCTTTCGGAATCGTGCGGTTGTTGGCCCACGACGGATCGTGCGTCTTCATCGCAACGAGCGCGTCTATGTCCTCCTGCTGCCACGGGCTCGTGCGCCCGGTCAGCGAATGGTGGTAAATCTGGTAATTTTTGAGCGCGGCGCGCAGCCTGTCGAACGAGAACGGCTTTACGAGAAACTCGAAGACGCCGGCGCATATCGCCTTGCGCACGAGCTCGGGGTTGTCGCCCGACGAGACGACGATGTAGTCGGTGCGCGGGAACTCCTTGCGCAGCTCGTCGATTTCGTCGAAGGCGCTGAATTCCTTGAGGTAGAGGTCGAGCAACACGAGATCGACGTCGACGCAGCGCATCGCCTCGAACATCTGCGGCCCCGTGTCGACTCTCTTCAGCAACGTGAAAGATGTGTCGTTGAGGATCACGTCTGAATATAATTTTTGAAGCAGCGGGTCTGATTCGGCTATAAGGACTTTCAGGCTGCGCAACGCTCCGTTCCCCCTCTCGCATATTCCCGTGCCGCGGCTCCCGCATGTACGAAAAACGGGAAAAGGGCGCGCGCAGGCGCTCAGCCATGAAACCTTTTCCCCTTTCCAAACGGGAGGCGCCGGCGTTTCCGCGGACACCCATCGGCCTGACGCCATAGAAGCGCGCTTCCGCAGGACGGCAGGCTCGGGGTATTATTCATTTTTAACCGCTTTTGATTATAACAACTGAGGTGCACTTGTCAACAATAGCGGACGCCGTCGCGCGATTCGCAAATGCGCCGCGGCGGCAAGTTGTATATAATAGAAGCGCACATAAGAGCCGCTCGCTCAATTCATGGAAAGAGGTGCCCTCTATGACGAATCAGATATGGAACCCGCAGGAATACAGAAAGAGCGCGGACTTCGTCCCCGAGATGGGGCGGGCCGTGATAGAGCTGCTTGATCCTAAGGCCGGCGAAAGGATACTCGACCTCGGCTGCGGCACGGGAGTGCTGGCGAAGGAGCTCGCCGCGGCCGGCTGCACCGTAGTCGGGACGGATTCGAGCCCCGAGATGGTCGAGGCTGCGCGCACGGCCGGCGTAGACGCGCGGCTCGCCGACGCGCAGACCTTGAAGATGGATGAAAAATTCGACGCGGTGCTGAGCAACGACGCGATACACTGGATGCCCGACCAGTACGCGGTCGTGCGCCGCGTCTGGAACCTGCTGAAGCCTGGCGGACGCTTTGCAGCCGAGTGCGGAGGCGAGGGCTGCGTGCGCGTCATACGCGAGGGCATGAAAATAGCGCTCATCAAGCGCGGAATAGACTACAAGGCGCGCAATCCGTGGAAGTTCCCAGAGCTAGGAACCTTCTCAGACATTCTTGAAAACCAGGGCTTCCGTGTGAAGTTCATCGCGCGCATAGACCGCCCGACGCCGCTCGTCCACGGCCTGCGACGCTGGCTCGAGGTATTCTCCGCGAGCCACACCGACGGCTTCACGCCGGAGCAAAAGGACGCCTTCTACAAGGAGGTCGAGGACTACTGTCGCCCGATGCTCTACAGCGAGCAGAACGGCTGGACTGCGGACTACGTGCGGCTCCGCTTCCTAGCCGTAAAACCTGAGGAGTAGTTTTAACCCCTTAAAAAAAACGAGCGGCGGGGCGTTAGCGCACCCGCCGCGCCGATCGTTATATACGCAGGATCAAATTGCGCTTCCCCGTTTTACAGGGCCGCCTTCGCCCCCGCTTCCACCGCTTTGATTATTTTCTCCACGGCTTCGTCGCTCATCTTGATGTTCAGGCCGAACATGACGGCGCGCGACAGGTACGACTCCGCCTGCGCCATCGTCTCCGGCATATACGACGGCGTGCGGTTGCCGAAGTATTCCTGCTCGCCCATCTCCTGCAAGGCTTTCCAGTGTTTAGCGTAGTGCCATGTGTTGTCGGCGATTACCGCACATCCTGCGACGGCCTGGAATTTACGCGCAGCTTCCGCAGTCGGAAGCATAAATATCACGTGCGTCGCGGTGTCGCCCTCTGGGTCGTGCATCGGGCGCGGCGTGAGGCCCGCCGCGATTCCAGCCTCAACTATCCTTTTCTTAGTCGCACGCAGCGAGGCCAGAGCTTCCGGCATCTTGCGCAGCGCGACGACCCCGAGAGCGCCCTGGAGTTCGCTTATGCGGTAGTTGACGCCGAAGCCGGATTTTCCCTCCGCGCCGCGGTCGTGCTCTTTGCTGTGGACGTGGCCGTGGTCGTGGTAGCAGTCCATGCGGAACCACGTGTCATAGTCGTTCGTGAAGACCATGCCCGCTTCCCCGACGGTGAGGGTTTTGTTCGGGTCGAAACTCCACGCGCCGCAGTCCCCGATTCCGCCGAGAGCGCGTCCCTTGTACGTCCCGCCGACGACTTCGCAGGCGTCCTCTACTACCGGAATCCCGTATTTTTTGCCGAGCGCTGTGAATTTATCCATGTCGGCTGCAACGCCGAACATGTGGACGGGCATTATCGCCTTCGTGCGCGGCGAGATGAGGCGCTCCGCCGAGGCGGCGTCGAGCGAGAGCGTTTCGTCAAGCTCGCCGAGCACCGGCACGGCGTCGCATGCGACGATAGCCTCGATCGTCGCGATGAAGGTGAACGGCGTCGTGACCACCTCGTCGCCGGGCTTCACACCGACGCCCTTGAGCGCCGTAATAAGCGCGGCAGTGCCGCTAGAAACGGCGAGCGCATATTTTGAGCCTGTTACACGCTTAGCCGCGGCCTCGAATTCCTCGGCGCGATATACGCCGGCGCGCTCTGCATGCGAGCCGTAGCGGTGTATCATTCTCCGCTCTATAACGTCTGCCGCCGCCATAATTTCTTCTTTGCCGAAAATTTCCGTTCCAGCCATCTGCTACCGCTCCTTTATTATTCTTCTGTAGATGCCTTCTATATACTCCGGCGTAGCCTTTTCCTGCCAGCCGTCGCCGAAGCAGCTGTGCCAAAGCTTTTCCATGCCGAGCGCCGTTTTTACCATCTTCGGCACGTCGCCCTCCCCTATGCCGTAGTCGGAGGCTTTCGGCATCTTGCGTCCGTTGGCGGATAGGAAGCTCATCGTATCGCTGTAGCCGTCCGGATAGACGTCCTCAAGCGAGCACATCGATATCGCTACCGCTACGCTGTGCGGTAGGTGCGGCGCGCTGTTGCTGAGGCCGTATGAAATCGCGTGCGCAGCGCCTACGCGTCCCGAGACGGAGCTGCTCCCGCCGAGGATCGATGCGACGGCAGATTTAACGGCGAGCTCCTCATTATACTTCGCTAGGTCATGGCTCAGCACTTCTCTTGCGAGTGCGAAACCGGCAGTCGCGTCCTCAATCCCCTCCGGAGCGCTGGTTTTGCTCGTCTTTATCTCATAGTGATGGAAGTAGCAGTCCATCATAGTATAGAACCGGTTGAACGACGGGGCCCCGCGGCTAAGCGACGGGTCTATGACGGCGACTGACGCTTCAGTATATTTGTTGTTTATACCGAGCTTCTTCTCCGGCCCGCGAAGGACTGCTATCGGCGTAATTTCAGCGCCGGTGCCGGTGAGCGTGGGCAGCACCCAGATGTCGGCCCCCTTCGCCATATCCATGCCGTAGCCCTGATAGACCTGCGCAGGCTCTGGGTTTGCAAGGCATATCGCCGTGGCCTTCGCAAGATCCATAGTCGCTCCGCCGCCGACGCCTACAAGCGTGTCCGGCTGTTCAGGCAGAGCCTGTATCAGCGAACGAAGCGCGTCAACGTCGCCGGTCCGAGGTTCGGAGAAGGTCGCGTCGAAGGCGAACATATTCTTTTTCTCAAAAAGGCGCGCGAACTCGCTCTGGCCCGCGAGCGCCTTGTCCACGACGAAGAAGGGTTTCCGCCCCTCATCCGCAAGCATCCGCAGGATATCGGATACTCCGTCGCATGAGAGCGCTACGCGCGTACTCACGGGAGTTTTCCACCACGGTTTGAGAGTTGTAAATTCTTTGATGGTTTTCGGTACGTTCATAATCATAATTATATCTCCTTACGCAAAATCTTAAAAAATCAAGGCATCAACAGCAGGCGCAAATTTCGCGTCCTTTTCACGTTCGCCGGGCGCGGCTGGATACATATCACGGAGCGGCGAAGTATTTCGCTATCTTTATTAGATCGTCTGGGGTGTCTATTTCAATTGTGTCGCGCAGAGCCTCGACGCACTGTATTGTGTGCCCGCACTCCAGGACGCGGAGCATTTCGAGGCTCTCAGTCTTTTCGAGAGGCGTCTGCGCCGAAGCGGCGAAATCAAGCAGGAAGTCCCTGCGCCAACCGTAGGGGCCTATGTGCTTGTGCCAGACGCCGCCCGCGTTGCGCGGGTAAGGGACGGGTGAGCGGCTGAAATAGAGCGCGCGTCCGCGTGCGTCGAAGCCGGCCTTGACGACGCTCGTGTCCTCAACCTCTTCCATGCGCTCTATGCGCTTTACAAGCAGCGCAAGCATCACGGACGGGTCGGCGTCGAGAGCGGCGACTAGCGGGTCGATCATATCCGCGCCGACAAGGGGGTCGTCGACTTGGACGTTCAGCACGTAGTCGGCTGGCACACGCCGCGCGACGTATGCGACGCGGTCGCCGCCGCTCGGAAGCTCCGGCGGCGTCATGACGGCCTCGCCGCCGTGCTCGGAAACGAGAGCCGCTATACGCTCATCGTCGGTCGCTACTATAACTCTGTCTACGTTGGAACATTTGGAAACATTTTCCAGTACGCGAACTACGAGAGGGATTCCGGCGATCTCAATCAACGGCTTGCCGGGGAGCCGCGTGCTGGCGTATCGTGCTGGTATCACTGCAAGGGTCTTCATCCCTCTAACCTCCTTCGTGGGCAGCCTATGCAGTGTATGGCCGCGTTTCACGGCTTTCTCGGCTGCCAAATCCTGGTTAGATGTTGAAGATAATACTAAAGGTTGATGTTGTCAATCTTAAAATCTCAACTTTTTGTCATAACGCCAAAAAACGACGGAAAGGCGGCGATTGTTCGTCCGTAACACGGAGGAGATATTGCGTGCCGGCAAACAGCAATGTATAGTTAGAATGGTTATAAAAATCAACAGGAGGCAGAGACAATGAGAGCGAAGAAATTTATGGCTGTATTAGTAATGGGCGCTGCGATAGCCGCAGCTGGCTGCGGCCTCGCGGCGGCGGCGGAGAAGATGGACGGATATACGAAGATAACGGCTCAGGAAGCTATGAAGATGATTGAATATGGACGCGCGCCTGTTGTCATCGTCGACGTGCGTTCGGTCGAAGAATACAACGGGGGGCACGTACCCGGCGCGATAGTCATCCCGCACAACGTCGTGAAGGACAAACTCCCGGAGATACTTCCCGACAGGAACACGACGCTGCTCGTCTACTGCCGTTCAGGCAATAGGGTCGTAGCCGCATGCAAGGACCTCGTCGCGGCCGGCTACGTAAACGTCTACAATTTCGGCGGCATCATCGACTGGCCCTACGCTGTGGCGAAGTAAGAAGTGCGCCCCGAGGCGTCTATGCGCGTAAAAACAAACGCCGGATATCCTCCGGCGTTTGTTTTTGCTGTTTCACAAAAATAAGGCGCTACAGCTCTTCGAGCTCGTATATCGTCCAGCGCAGCGACTCCGCACGGCGGCACTCTTTGTAGTCGCCCTTCAGGTAAAGGTCCTTGAACGACGCAGAGCCGCCGGCTTCTATCTCCGTCTTAGCGATATAGACGTCGCCGAGTTCCCGACGCCGCCCGTCCACAAATGCAAGCGCCGCGTTAAAGACCACGTCCTTCTCGCCGCGGTTGAATATAGTCACGCTTACGCCGTCCTCCGTCACGCGCAGCCCTCTGTATATGAGCGGGTCCCCGTCGGGTATGTATCCACGCTTCGAAAAAGCCGCAGCCGCACCGCAGAGCGTCAGCACCAGTAACACCGCCAACAAATATTTTTTCAATAACATACCTCCCTGACCGTTTATATGCCGCAATACCTATTATAGCTGAACAACCGTGCGCGCAAAAAGCGGAGCCTTTCCGGCGGCGCTTCATTCCCCGCGCAGTATTGTCAAAATTTCGTTCAGGTTTTTTATCTCATAATCTGGCTTCGCGCAGGCGTTTTTCTCCGCGCCGCCGGGGTTGTACCAGCAGCTTTTTATCCCGGCGCGGTTCGCGCCTTCTATGTCGCTCGTCAGCGAGTCGCCGACTATTATCGAACCGGCGCGCCTCTCTTCGCCTATCTCGCGGAACACCGCGTCGAAAAATTCCTCCGCCGGCTTCTCGTACCCTATCCGCTCCGAAAGAAATATCCCGTCCATCAGTTTGTCGAAGCCGGAGCGCGCAAGCTTTCGCGTCTGCGCCGCGACAGTGCCGTTCGATACGGCGTACTGGCGAAATCTGCCACGTAACGAGGCGACTAGCCTGTCGCTGCCGTCGCGGTAGACGATCGTATCGCCGAGACGCCTCTGGTATGCCACGTTGAACTCCGCGGACGGCGGCCCGGCGAGCCCCTCTGCGGCGAAGAAATCATCAAAGCGGCGCGTGAGTATCTCAGGCTTCGTCATCTCGCCGCGTTCGAGCGCGCGCCTGTAATTTTTGTTTATCTCAGAATAGCGCGCCAGCATAGCTTCGGTGCAAATGCCGAGCCCGAAGTCGGCGAAGAGCGAACGTATAGCGGCCTCCTCCGCGGCGGAGAAGTCGAGCAGCGTGCCGTCGACGTCCCATAAAATCGTGTCGAAGCGCGTCATCCTAGTCCGGGAACTTTGCGTTCGGTTCAAGCGTGAGGATTTTGTTTCTTATATGCAGCATACGGCGGTCGTCAGGCGGGTGTGAGTTGAAGCCGCTCGGCTGCGTCTTGTTCACCGACGAGAGCTTTTTGATGGCGCTGTACATGCCTACGGGGTCCTCACCCTGCGAGTATGCAAGCTCGACGGAGTAGTCGTCCGCCGCGATCTCCTGCTCGCGGCTCCAGCCGGAGTTCACGAGATTCGCGCCTATATTGACCGCAACGCCCGCAAGGCCGTCGCCGAGGATGTTTCCGAGTATAGCCGAGGCGAGCGACAGCCCCGCCGCGCGGTTCGCGCCGCTCTGGTGGTGGTTGAGTTTCACGTGGCCCGCTTCGTGCGCGAATACGGCGTACAGCTCCGCCTCCGCGTCGAGCAGGTTCAGCAGCCCGGTCGTGACCGTCACCGATTCGCCGTTCGTGACCCATGCGTTGGGGACTTCCTCATTTTTTATGGAAAAGGGCAGCTCCATCAGCCCCGTCGGCACGGCGACCCTGTTCCATACGCGCCGCGCCTGCTCGTGCGAGAGCGCTGCCTCCGACGCGCAGGCGGCTCCTGCGAGAAGAGCCAGCGTGAGCGCGAAAATTATCAGTTTTCTCAAGAGTTCCCGACCTCCTCCGCGCCGCGGGCTGCGGCGCTCGCTATTTGCCGCGGCTATGCGCGTACCAGCATGCGAGTCCCTGGATGTTGAGTTCCAAATCCCAGCGGTTAGCGCGTTCTATCTCGGCGCGGCGGCCGTCCTGCCCGTTCGCAGTTATCATCGAACTGTAGAGCTTCTCAAGCCGGCGGCTCAGCTCTTCGCGTTCTCCGCGCGAAGCGAGTGCTATTTCGACGTATTTATCAACGCCGTCCTTCAGGCTCGCCGCGACTTCTTCAATGTTCGTCAGACTGCCGAAATGCGTCAGGTAAATCGTCTCCGGCGCGAGCGCGACGATATGGTCTATCGTCGCCTTCATCGCATCCGGGTCGAACTGCACCGGCGAAGCCGTGACGATGGCCCAGCGCCCGCGCGGCGTCTCCATGCAGCGGTAGGCTATGCCGAACGCGTCGCCGGCGAAGAGCGATTTTGTTGTTTGCTCCAAGAACATCATGTGGTGCTTCGCGTGGCCCGGCGCGTCTATGCACTCAAGGCGCAGCCCGCCGATTTCAAGCGTCTCTCCGTCCTGCGCGGAGATCACGCGTTCCGCCGGCACAGGGACGATTTCGCCGTAGAGCCGCGCAGTCTCCTCCGGCCCGTAGACCTCCTTGACTCCCTCGACGAGCTTCGCAGGGTCGATCATGTGGCGCGCGCCGCGAGGATGGACGACGAGCCGCGCGTTCGGGAACTCGCGCATATACGAGCCGGCGCCGCCCGCGTGGTCGAGATGCACGTGCGTCACGCAGACGTACTTGACGCTCTCGCGCGAAACCCCAAGCTCGTCCATAGCCTCAAGCAGATAAGGCAGCGAGCCGTTGTGCGCCGTTTCTACGACCGCAGCCTCTCCGCCGTTTTTCAGCAAATAGACCATAACTGTCCCTTCGTTGCCGTCGTAATGGGAGTCTATTCCATAGATACCGTTCTTATAGTCGTAGATCAAACAACATTCCTCCACAGCAATAATCATAGTCAATGGTAATGCTTACGCCGCCGCGCCGTCAATATTCTGCTGTCCGATGCTGTATGTTAGAATCTCCGCGTAGAATAACGCTTCGGGAGGTTTATATATATGGCAGACGCTTTACTTGAAAAGAAAGGTCATACGGCATGGGTCACGATGAACAGGCCAGAGGCGATGAACTCGCTGACTGCCGGGCTCTGCGCCAGGCTTACGGAGATATTCGCGGGATGCGAACGCGACGAGGAAATCCGCGCCGTCGTCCTAACCGGTACGGGACGCGCGTTCTGCGCCGGAGGCGACCTGCCCACGCTAGCCGCTCTGAGAAGCCGCGAAGAGGCGGAAGCCTACGTGAAAACGGCGGGAACTGTCGCGATCGCGATAGTGCGCTCCGCTAAGCCGTACATCGCGATGGTGAACGGGGCCGCCGCTGGCGCGGGCTTCAACATAGCGCTCGCCTGTGATTTCCTCTGCGCTTCGAAAAATGCAAAATTCACGCAGGCCTTCAGCTCCATCGGCCTCATATCGGACTGCGGCGGCAACATGACGCTCCCGCGCCTCGTAGGGCCGCGCGTAGCGAAGCGCCTGATGATGCTGCCGGAGAAGCTCTCTGCCGAAGAGGCGGAAAAGCTGGGCCTTACGACGCTCGTCGCGGAAGACTCCGAGCTGCGCGCAAGAACAGAAGAACTCGCCGCGCGCCTCGCCGCCATGCCGCCGGGCGCTCTCGGCGAAATCAAGAAATTCATAAACGAAGCGGAGCTTTTCGAAGCGGCCCTCCGCCGCGAAGAATCTATACAGTCCCGCCTGATAATGGGCGGCGAATGCAAAGAAGGAATAAGCGCCTTCTTCGAAAAGCGCCAGCCGAAATTTTAACGGCGGCCGACAACAAATCGCCCTTCAGCAGCGTACAAGAGCGTACAAAAGCCGCCGCCAGCGTCTTGACATGCGGGCGGCGGCTAGATTTTGAGTGAAAATTTCCCCGTTTTATCAGATCGTCTTATCCTGATAGGGCCTCACGCACTTCACCCAGAAGAGCGCGAAGCAGGCCGCGGCGAAAACTACGCCGAGCGGGTATGCGACGGTGGCGGCCGCCTCGACGGCCTGCGCGCCTGAGAGGCCCGCGCCAGCTACCGCGCGCGAAATCATCGGGCCGAAGCCCTCGGGCGCGACGAGGATATAGGTGCTGCAAACCGCGGACATAAAGACGGCGGGAATCGCGACCGGCCAGAAATTATGACGCACGCGCGCGAGGAACGCAGCAGCCGTCCACAGCGTAATCATAGCAAGAGTCTGATTCGACCACGAGAAATAGCGCCAGATGATCTGGAAATTTATCAGCGACAGCGCGCCGCCGCAGAGAAGCAGCGGCAGAGAGAGCATAAGCCGCTTCGAATGCGGCTTCTGGTCGACGCCGAACCAGTCCGCAAGCGTCAGGCGCGCCGAGCGGAACGCCGTGTCCCCCGACGTAATCGGGCAGACGATTACGCCCAGCATCGCGAGCACCGCGCCGACTGGGCCGAGCAGCGTGTGGCAGATGTCGTAGACAAGCGCGGACTGCCCCGCGAGGCGCGTAGTCGCCTCCCACAGCCCGCCGGTGCCGTTATAGACCGTAACGCCGGCCGCGGCCCAGATGAGCGCAATCACGCCCTCCGCGACCATCGCGCCGTAGAAGACCTTGCGCCCCTCGTACTCGCTGCGGATACAGCGCGCCATCATCGGCGACTGCGTCGCGTGGAAGCCCGATATAGCGCCGCATGCTACAGTAATGAACATAAGCGGCCAGATAGGCAGCCCCTGCGGATGCAAGTTCGCAAAATTATCCCACATTTCCGGCATCACATAGCCCTGCGCCACCATACCGCCGCCGACGCCCAGGCACATAACAATGAGCGCCGCGCCGAAGAGCGGATAGAGACGCCCGATGATTTTATCAATAGGCAGAAGCGTCGCAAGGAAATAGTAGACCAGGATGACTGCAAGCCAGAAATGCATATCCAGCGCCTCAGGCGTCAGCAGGGCGAGAAGCCCCGCCGGCCCGATAGAAAATGTAGCGCCGACGAAGACGAGCAGAACGACGGAAAAGACGCGCATCACAGTCTGCATCACAGGTCCGAGATAAACGCCGACTATCTCCGAGATGCTGCTCCCGTTATGCCGCTCAGACAGCATCCCCGAAAAATAATCGTGAACGCCGCCCGCAAAAATAGTCCCAAGCACAATCCAGAAATAGACCACAGGCCCCCACAGCGCCCCTGAGAGCGCGCCGAAGATAGGGCCGAGGCCGGCTATGTTCAGCAGCTGAATAAGGAATGCCTTCCACATCGGCAGCGGAATATAGTCTACGCCGTCCGGATGGTCTATGGCGGGCGTCTTCCGTTCATCCGGCGGCAAAAGCCGCTCAACAAACTTCGCGTAGACGGCGAAGCCGAGAATCAGCGCCGCAAGCGCGACAAAGAACGTAATCATGAAC
>URAG01000048.1 GCA_900545755.1 uncultured Cloacibacillus sp.
TCGTGCATTGCGAAGAAAAATCTAAAATTTTCTCAGCCTCTCGATTTTTCGCACGCAGCTGCATAGATGCAGCGCCGCAGCGGCGTTCTGTAACCGTCAGGAGAGAAATGCCCGCCGGACACTGGATAGAAATTCAATATGACGCCGAGCAGCCACTGCGTCAGGAACGACGCGGCGAATATTATGAAATTCAGCAGAGAGAACACTCGCCCTGTCTCAGCAGCGTCGAAGAGCCGCCCTATAATAGGGAATGAAATCATCGACATTGTTGATAGGAACATCACGGGGCACCAGAGCGGCGCGGCCTTTCCGCCAAAAAGCGCCAGCCCGCCTATTAGCAAAGAGAAGAGCACTCCGATACATGCGTAGAGCCGCTCCCACGTCATCCGTTTCCATCGAGAGCAGAAATCTGCCGTCACGCCGTTCAGCAGATAGCCCGCAGCTATCCCCGCAGAGCTGAGCATCATCATGAGCCCAGCGCTCCGCTCGTCAAACGCCGCCGCGTCGCACATCCACGGCCCTATCCAGAGGTAGGCGAAAGCGTAGAGCACCGCCTCCGTCGCCGTCACGACCGGCGCTACGTACCACAGCCGTTTGTCGCCGACGAAGCGCAGCATCGCGACGGCGGAATTCAAGACTGTTTCGTCGCGCGCATCGTCATCGCCGTGTTCACGTTCGCGCGGCGCACAAAGAGCGAGCAGCGCTATCGAAAAGGCGACCGCCCCACCGCTCGCGAACATTATCTGCCGCCACGTAAAATATTCAAGCGCGAGCGCCACAGGATGCGTCGCCGCCATGAAGCCGATGCCGCCGACGAAGCTCTGAATGCTGAAGGCGAGCGGCAGCCGCCGCTTAGGCAGCCAGTGAGTGAACGACTTGAAAGACGATAGCAGCGCTCCGGCGAAGCCGACGCCTATCAGCGCGCGCGCCGCGAGCAGCGCAGGATAGCTTGCAGCCGAGGCGAAGAGCAGCGTCCCCGTGCAGGCGAGCGACAGCATCGAGATAAGCGTGTTCCTGCCGCCGTACCTGTCAAGCATCACGCCGAGCGGGAACTGCGCAAGGCCGAAGGCGGCGAGGTTTACCGATACGAAGCCGCCGAGCTGCGCAGGAGAAAGGCCGAAATCAGCCGTAATATGCGGCGCTATCACAGACGTTATGCTTCCGATGAAGGTGCTTATAAAAAACGTCGTCCCGAACGGAATCAGAAGCCACACAAAGAGCGGCGAGAATAATCTGTCGTTGTCCGTCAAGGTTCCCATCAACCCCCTTCTCCCTCCTCACTGCGCATCTTGCCAAAAATCCGCGGAAATTTGCAGCGTATCGCAGTTCCCGATTATATCACCGGAGAAGCGGCCGCCAGCGCCAAACTGATTCCGTCCGCCATGAGGCTACGGCCTCTGTGCATGTTTCTATGCCAACGTCCTTGCTATGTACGTTCGTTTCGGCAGATATGTCACTGCTGCGGCAGACTGATTCGTCTCTCACGGAGCCGCCGTGTGCACACGCGGTCTCTGCCGCCTTGCCTGACGAGAGCGCGGCTCAACATAAGCTTGTTATTGAAGCCTTTCATTAGGCAGATCAATCCGGATTTTGCTATTCATTCCCAAGCGCCGAACGGACGGCGGAACCGATAGAAAACTGGAATCCTTCCTGTCGGCTGCGCCGCTTGTTTTTGGTAAAAAAAATTATGATAATAGCAGTCGTAGTTTAGAGTTGAAAACACGCTGTTCTGCTTGGGCCTTGCGCTTTATCCAAGCTACAGTATTATGAGGGTGAAGTGAGGAATTTGTTATAAACGATATAAACAGTTCGGCTTTCTCTATCGCGCTAAACGTCAGCGAATGTAAGGACTTTTTCACATTTTCGGTCGGCTCCGGCTTGTTCCTTTACCTAAGGCCGTCGGAGATTGCATGCTAACTTCTCGCGGCTGCGTGGAGAATGCCGTAGTTACCGGCAACGCCGCGCTTTGCTTCGTTTCCGCGTTGCCGCCGACAGAGCAAAGCGTGATGGTGCGCAGCTTCGACTGCATAACATTATCGAACGACGAGACGTTTACGGACGATTATGCTGCTGGATGTCCTTCGGAGAGATAGATGAGGGCTATAGAAAGGGAATGATATTTAATGCGGCTTTTAGACCTTTACTATTTCTGCGCCGTCGCGCGCTGCCGGAACATGAACGACGCTTCAAGAGAGCTTGCAGTCTCACAGCCGTCGCTCTCAAAAGCCGTCAACAATCTTGAAGACGAGCTAGGCGTCAAGCTTTTCAATAGAGTCGGGCGCGGAATACAGCTTAACGAATGCGGCACTGAGTTTTACCAGCAGGTCAGCCGTGTGTTGGTGCTGCTCGACGACGCCGTCGCGCAGGTACAAGATGACAGTAAACGGCGCGGCAGCGAGTTGAACGTGCTCTTCACCGCTGCGACATTCATCGCGCCTAAGATAAAGGCGCAGTTCTGCAAAAATTTCCCGGAGACGAACGTCCGCCTCTTCTGCTCCTATTCCGCGACGCCTCGCGAAATACGCGACTGCGACATATACATATACGCTTCGCCAGCCACGGCGAGCGGCATGACCTCCATCCCCCTGATCGAAGAACCTATGGTCATAGCATGCTCTCCGGAACATCCGCTCGCTGCGCGCGGAACGATAGACCTCATAGAGACGCAGCCGTATCAGTACATGTGCCTGCCTCCGCATGAGAACATGCACGAAAATCTGATAATCCACGCTCAGAGAGCCGGCTTCACGCCAAACATAGGCTTCTGCACCGAGGACTCCTACGCTTTCATAAGCGCGCTGTCGAGCAGCGACATGCTCTGCATGGTTCCGAAGCACTCAGCTTTCGCGGACGCGCCCGACTTAGTCAAGCTCGACATACGCAAGCCGGTTTGTAAGCGGGCGATATACATGGCGGCCCATCAAGGCGATAATCTCTCCGAGAAAGCGCAAGCCTTCTGGCTCTTCTGCATCAATTACTTCAAAAAACTCGGCGCTGAGCGGTAAAACCAGATCCAAACCAAAGCGGCGTTACGCTGACGCCGCACCGCCGCCGAATCCGCCCGAAACACGATGCTGTTGTGTTTTTGTTTATAGATGAAAAGTCTGAGAATTTTAAGTGTGAGTTAAAATTCCCAGACTTTTGCAGTTTCACGAGATCATATCGATTTTATGTAAAATGATATATGTCTTATAATATTGATAACATTATGAATTGCAGCGGCATTCCTGCGCCCTTGCACACTCTACAGCTTGATTACCTCCAAATCGTCCGGGACGAAAAGGTTACCGTGGTAATACTTCAGCCCCTCCGACGTGTAGAGTTTTTTGCGGTTTTTGATGTTTTTGTCTTCGGTGTGGTAAAGCAGAAGGTTTTCAACTCCCAGACGTTCGGCAAGCTCGCAAGCGTCTTTTACGGTCGAGTGGTGTTTCTCATAGGGCTTGAACTTATCGGCCTGCGAATGGAGGCAGAAGGCTTCGTGGAGCAGCCATTTACTTCCTTCGGCGAAGCCGCGCTCGCATTCGTTGTAGGGTTCGTCGCCGCAGCAAGTGAGTTTTTCGCCTCCGCCCAAATCCATGCTGAAGCCGTACTGCTTAGCCTTCGTCGAGCGGATGTCAAAGAAGGCGAATTTCCTGCCTATGATTTCAAGCTCTTCGCAGTCGCCCACCGTTATCAGCCGCAACCTGTCTCCGACGAAGGCAGATTCCTTCGCGCCGAGCAGCTTACGCGCCATGTCGTCGATTAACGCTGTGACCTCGTCGTGCGCATAGATTCGCGCCTCGCCGTCGTACGTGCCGCGGCTCATGTTTTGACATATCATGCGCACCATCCAGATAATGCCGAGCAGGTGGTCGATGTGCTTGTGTGTTACAAAGATGTCGCGTATATCCTTCCAGTCGATTCCGGCAAGCTTCAACCTGCTCAGTATCCCATTGCCTCCTCCGCCGTCTACGAGCAGATGGCTGCCGTCCTCGCCTGTAAGCACGAAGCAGGTGTTGTAGCATTCGGTTACTGTGGCGTTGCCGGTCCCGAGCATTGTTATCTTCATTTCTGTAATTTGCCGCCTTTTTCCCAATTTCATTCTTCGGACGCGTGCGCCCTGAAACGGAATAAATAATATCATTATTGCCGCAGGACGCAAGAAAGCCGCGGCGTTTTGGCTGCGCCGCGGCTTTCTTGTTTATGTCATATAATTTTGATAACGTTATTTGCTCTTCGCTACGAGCTCGGTGAGATAAGCGTCGTCGGCAATGTACGGGAGCGTGATGTGTCCGTCGCTGCGTTTTGCGTTGAAGGTCTCTACCGTCTCAATGGCGTGCTCGTTGCGCGCCCAAGCGCGTCTCGCTACTCCGCTGATGACGTCCCAGCTCATGGACTCGAGGATTATCCTGTCGACTCTCTCGCTTCCGTCAAGGACAAGCCCGAAGCCGCCGTTGATCGCCTTGCCGGTTCCAACGCCGCCGCCGTTATGGAGCGCGACGAGGCTCATACCGCGGGCGCAGTTTCCGGCGAAGGTGTGGATAGCCATTTCCGCCATGACATTGCTGCCGTCGTAGATGTTCGAGGTCTCACGGTACGGCGAGTCGGTGCCGGATACGTCGTGGTGGTCGCGTCCAAGCATGACGGGGCCGATTTCTCCGTTGCGGACCATTTCGTTGAAGCGGAGCGCTATCTTCATGCGGCCCTCTTCATCCTGATAGAGGATGCGGCACTGCGTACCAACGACGAGCTTGTTCTTCTCAGCGTCGCGAATCCAGACCCAGTTGTCGTGATCCTGGAAGCGGCGGGTTTCATCAATGCATTCCATAGCAGCGTGGTCTGTCTTGACAAGGTCCTCTGGGTTGCGCGAGAGACAGCACCAGCGGAACGGTCCGTAGCCGTAGTCGAAGAGGAGCGGCCCCATGATGTCCTCGACGTAGGAGGGGAAGATGAAGCCCTCAAAGGTATTTTCGCCGTTTTTCGCGATTTCCTTTACGCCAGAATCAAATACCGCGCGCATGAAGGCGTTGCCGTAGTCGAAGAAGTAGGCTCCCTTTGCAACGAGGGCCTTGATGAGCTCGAAGTGTTTCTTGAGCGTCTTGTTGACGAGACGGACGAATTCGTCGTGATCCTCGGCGAGCAGGCGCGTCCTCTCTTCAAAGCTGATTCCCTGCGGGCAGTAGCCGCCGTCGTAGACGGCGTGGCATGAGGTCTGGTCGGACAGAAGTTCGACGTTCTTATTATTGTCGAGGGCATACTGGAGAAGGTCGACAATGTTGCCTTCGTAGGCTATCGAGAGCGGCTTGCCCTCGGCCATCGCTTCTTCGGCCCACGCAAAAGCTTCGGGGAGTTCCTTCGTCCTTCTGCTGACCCAGCCCTGGTTGTAACGGGTGTCGATGCGCGACGGGTCGACTTCCGCGATGATCGCGGCGGCTCCCGCTATTTCGGCTGCTTTCGGCTGAGCGCCGCTCATTCCGCCTAGTCCCGACGAAATGAAGAGGTGTCCCGCAAGTCCCTTGCCCTCGGCGAGATGGAACTTCTTGCGTCCCGCGTTGAGCAGCGTGTTGTATGTTCCGTGGACGATTCCCTGCGGCCCAATGTACATCCAGCCGCCGGCCGTCATCTGCCCGTAGTTCGCCACGCCGAGCGCCGTCGCGCGGCGGAAGTTCTCCGGGTCGTCGAAGAGCCCGACCATGAGGCCGTTCGTGAGGATGACGCGCGGCGCGGAGGGGTGCGAGCGGAAAAGCCCGAGCGGATGGCCCGACTGCACTACGAGCGTCTGGTCCTGCGTGACGATTTCAAGATATTTCTTTATAAGGAGGTACTGCATCCAGTTCTGGCAGACCTGCCCCGTCTCTCCATAGGTGACGAGCTCGTATGGATAGAGCGCCACGTCGAAGTCGAGGTTGTTGTCGATCATCACCTGGATGGCCTTGCCTTCGATGCACTTGCCCTTATATTCGTCGATGGGCTTGCCGTAGAGCTTCCCTTTCGGACGGAAACGGTAGCCGTATATGCGTCCGTGCTCCTGATATTCCTTGAGGAACTCGGGGGCGAGCTCTTTGTGGTATTTCTCGGGAATGTAGCGCAGCGCGTTCTTTAGCGCGAGGACTACTTCTTTATCGTTGAGGACCTGTCCCCTGTTCGGAGCTCTTCTTATGCCGGGTTCAAATTCCGGCATCTCCGGAAGTCCGTCCGGGAACTCCAGCCTAAGTTCTAGCGCTTTTCCTGCCGCGTCATGCATAGTTTATTCCTCCCATAGATTTATAAAATTCACGAGGCTTTCGCCTTCATCTTAATCTATGCGTATAATAGCGCGCTTTTATAAAATAAACGTAAAAAAATAAATTTATGGCTTTTTACGCGGCCCCCGCCGTTTTATGTTTTTCTCCTTGACTTAGCCGCGTTTCCCACTATACTAATTGTAGCGCAAAATTTTAGGATCCAAAAGCTTTAAAGTGCGAAATAGGTCTTTTATATAACAAATATAAAAACTTGAATTTATAGTATTATAGCACATCTTAGCTCATCATAAAAAAACACTGAGGAGGAATTTTTATGTCGACACTCTATCTGGACGGAAAGTCTCTTACACTTCAGGACGTCGTTAACGTCGCGCGCAAGGGTTGGAAAATTGAAATTTCGCCTGAGGCCAAGGAGCAGATAAAGGAATGCGCGAAGGCGGTTCTTGCGTGGGCCGACGAAGGCCGCGTCGTCTACGGCGTAACGACGGGCTTCGGAGACCTCGCCTCGGTCGTCATCCCGCGCGACAAGTGCCGCCAGCTTCAGGAGAACCTTCTTCTGAGCCATTCCTGCGGCTTCGGCGAGCCTTATCCCGAGGACGTCGTGCGCGCGATAATGCTGCTCCGCATCAACACGCTCTCGCGCGGCTATTCCGGCATCAGCCTTGAGACGCTCCAGCAGATGGTCGACTACCTCAACCTCGGCATCCACCCCGTCGTCCCGACGCAGGGTTCAGTAGGTGCCAGCGGCGACCTCTGCCCGCTTTCGCACGTCGCGATATCGCTCATCGGCCACGGCAACGTCGTATATCAGGGCAAGGTTATGCCGACCTCCGAAGCGCTCGTCAAGGTCGGCATGAAGCCCGTCGAACTTCAGCCGAAGGAAGGCCTCGCGCTTAATAACGGCACGACTGTAATGAATGCAGTCGCGGCTCTCTGCATCGTCGACGCTCTCAACATGGAAAAGAACGCCGATATCGCGGCCTCCATGTCCGCAGAAGCGCTGCACGCCGTCCCTTACGCCTTCGACAAGAGGACGCACGACCTTCGTCCGCAGGTCGGCCAGGGCATCGTCGCCGAGAATATGCGCCGTCTGCTTGAGGGCAGCGAAATCGTCGAGGCATATAAGAAAGACCGCGTACAGGACGCCTACTCGCTGCGCTGCCTGCCGCAGGTTCACGGCGCGAGCCGCGACGCGATAGCCTACGTCAAGGAAAAGATAGAAATTGAAATCAACTCCGTCACCGACAACCCGATAATCTTCCACAAGGACGGCGACGCCGTCAGCGGCGGAAACTTCCACGGCCAGCCGATGGCGATGGCGATGGACTTCTTCGGCATCGCGGCTGCGGAGTTCGCTAACATCGCAGAGCGCCGCATCGCGCGCATGGTCGACCACAAGCTCTCCGACCTGCCGCCGTTCCTCGTCTCCGACAGCGGAGTCAACAGCGGCTTCATGATTCCGCAGTACACCGCCGCAGCGCTCGTTTCCGAGAACAAGGTCCTCGCTCATCCTTCTGTCGTCGACTCGATCCCGACCTCGGCGAATCAGGAGGACCACGTATCGATGGGCGGCTACAGCGCGCGCAAGGCCCGCCAGATACTCAACAACACGAACCGCGTCATCGCGATAGAGATGGTCAATGCGGCGCAGGGAATGGACTTCCGCGCTCCTCTGAAGCCCGGCAAGGGCTCCGGGGCCGCCTACGCGGAATTCCGCAAGCATGTGCCCTTCTACGAGAAGGACCAGTTCATGCAGCCGCTGCTCCTGAAGTCGCTTGAGCTCGTTGAGAGCGGGACGATGATTGAAGCGGTCGAGAAAGAAATCGGAGAACTTAAGTAACGTCTTCACGTACGTAAATCTATAAGCTAGACGATAAATGTAAAAAGCGGAGCCATCGCTTTTTACATTTATTTTATAAAACGGCTATATTATAATCATGTAATACTATATCAACGCGAAAGGCGTGAGCGCAAAAAATGGCAATTCAGCTGATTGAATGCGTACCGAATTTCAGCGAAGGGCGCCGGCAGGACGTCATCGACGAGATTGTAAGCTGTTTCAGGGATAAGCGTGGAATCTACCTGCTCGACCACCGTGCCGACGAAGACCACAACCGCCTGGTCATAAGCCTAGTCGGGGCTCCCGCGCCGATACAGGAAGCGCTTCTCGCAGCCGCGAAAACGGCGCTCAAGCATATAGACATGAACGCGCACCAAGGCGGACATCCGCGCATTGGAGCCGTCGACGTAGTCCCCTTCACGCCTATCAAGGGCATCACGATGGAGGAGTGTATAGAGCTCGCGCACAACTTCGGTGAGCGTTACTACAAAGAGACCGGCATTCCGGTCTATTTCTACGAGGACGCGGCGATGCGCCCAGAGAGGAAGCGGCTCGAGGTTATTCGCAAAGGGCAGTACGAGACGCTCAAAGATGAGGTTAAAACGAACCCCGACCGCAAGCCGGACATCGGCGAAGCATGCCTGCACCCCACCGCCGGAGCGACGGTCATCGGCGCGCGCAAGTTCCTCGTCGCTTTCAACGTAAATCTCGACACACCCGACGTGAATATAGCGAAAAAGATAGCGTCGGCGGTCCGCGCATCGTCCGGCGGTTTCTGCCACGTCAAGGGCATCGGCCTCGCGCTTGAGGAACGCGGCATCACACAGGTCAGCATGAACCTCGTCGACTACGAAAAGAACTCGCTCTACCGCGTGCTTGAAACAATACGCATGGAGGCCAGGCGATGGGGCGTCGGCGTGCTGGAGACCGAAGTGTACGGCATGATACCGGTGAACGCGATTCTCGAAAGCGCCGCATATTATCTGCAAATAGCGGGCTTCGACCCTGAACAGGTGCTAGAGCTGCGTCTGCTTGAACTTATGGGAAAGGATGCTGAATAATGGGCACGAAAAAACTCTACCGCAACATACGCCTCTTCACCCCCGTCGACGGCGGGCATCCGCTTGCGGGCAAAGAACAGGCCAACGTCAAAGAAATCAAAAAAGCTGCGATGCTCGTGAGCGGCGGCATAATCGAGCAAATCGGCGAAGAGGACGAAATCCTCAAAAACGTCTGCCCCTGCGAGGTAGCGATAGAAAAGGACTTCGGCGGGGCCTGCGTCATCCCGGGCTTCGTCGACCCGCACACCCACATGTGCTTCGCGAAGCGCCGCGAGGACGAGTTCGGAATGCGCCTCGCGGGACTTCCCTACCTCGAGATACTTGCGCGCGGCGGCGGCATACTCTCATCTGTCAACGCTGTGAAGGCCGCGACGGAGGACCAACTTTTCGAGACGACGAAAAAGCTCGCGCTCGCAGCCCTCGCTAAGGGAACGACGACCGTCGAGATAAAAAGCGGCTACGGCCTTGAGCTCGGCCTCGAACTGAAAATGCTCGAGGTCATAGGCCGCGTCGGACGCGAAACGCCGCTCGACGTAGTGCCGACCTTCATGGGCGCGCACGCCGTGCCGCAGGAATACAAGGGCCGCGCCGACGAATTCGTCGACGAGGTGCTCGTCAAGCAGATGCTGCCGGAGGTCAAAGAACAGGGCATAGCGGAGTTCTGCGACGTATTCTGCGAAGAAGGCGTATTCTCCGTAGACCAGAGCCGCAGGCTGCTCAAGGCCGCGAAGGAAATGGGCTTCGACACGAAGATACACGCAGACGAAGTCAACGACCTCGGCGGCGCGGGGCTCGCCGCGGAACTCACTACGCGCTCGGCGGAACACCTTCTCGCTGCGTCGGAAGAAAACCTCCGCGCGATGGGACGCGCCGGCTCGATAGCGGTGCTGCTCCCGGCGACGGCCTACAGCCTTAAAAAGCCATACGCGAGAGGCCGCGAGATGGTCGACTGGGGCGTGCCAGTCGCGATGGCGACCGACTGCAACCCAGGCTCCTGCTTCTGCGAGTCGATGCCGTTCATTTTCGGGCTCGGCGTTATGTGCATGGACCTCTCTGTTGAAGAGGCGCTTACCGCTGCAACGCTGAACGCCGCTTACGCACTGAACCGCGCGAAAAAGCTCGGCAGCTTGGAAGCGGGCAAGCAGGCGGACTTCCTCGTCCTCGACGGCGAAAGCCCGACGACGCTCGCCTACCACGCCGGCGCGACTTCTATTGAAGAGGTGTACAAGCTCGGAGAGCGCGTCGCATAAGTTTCAGTCAAAAACAAAAACAAGCGAAACAACATAGGCGGCCCGCAAAAGGCCGCCTATGTTGCATCTTCGTACCTGATGCACCTCAGTTACAGGCGTTTAAGAGAGGTGCGCTCGTATCGTTTATAAACACAGAACGACAAAATAACCGTCAAAACATCGGCAGTGCTCTGCGACCAGACGATACCGTACATTCCGAATATTCCGTCCAGTATGAAGAGCATCGGGATGTTAAGGACGAGCCAGCGCGAAACGCCGAGGAAGAACGCCTTATCTCCCCTGCCAAAAGCCTGGAAGAGATAGACTGTAAAGAAGCTCATGAACATGAGCGGCGTCGCTAGCACCCTTATCCTCAGGAAATTCGTGCCGAGAGCGACGGTCTGCGGCTCCGTTATGAATGCTTTCATGATATACGGGGCGGACAACTCGTACATCGTGATGCTGACAGCAGATGTTATAAGGCCGACTTTCAGAGCGGAGAGCATCACGGCCTTCATCCTTTTGTGATCGCCGGAGGAATAGTTGTAGGCGACGAGCGGCATCATGCCCTGGCAGAGGCCGATGCCGAAGTTGAGCGGCAGTCGTTCCGCTTTCAGCACTATGCCGACGGCGGCAAGCGCCACATTGCCGTATTCCACCATGAGCCTGTCGATGACGACGTAGTCCAGGTCGAAAAGAAATGTCGTCAACGCCGCGGGAACGCCTACTCCGAAAGTCGAGCGTATGCTGCGCGCCGACGGCATACCCGCTTTAACATTGAAGGTGACGGGCGAATCCCTTCCCATTCTGAATATCACCAAGACGAAATAGAGGCAGGCGATGGAGTTCGATATACATGTCGCAACGCCCACGCCGAGCACTTCGTGGCCGCGCGGCAACAGCACAAACATAAAGAGCGGGTCTAGCGCGATGTTGATCAGACCACCGAATGTTATGCCGAATCCAGCCTCTTTGGATGCGCCCACGCTGCGCAAAAGGTTGGCGAGCACGTTCGACAGCACGGTCGGAATCCCTCCGAAAACTATGACGCAGTAAGCATACTGCTTTGCGTAGAGCAACGTGTGTTCGTCCGCGCCTAGCAGATAAAGTACCGGCTCCATAAAAACCGCCATAAGCAGCGAGAAAAGCGCCGACGCAACGACGGCCGCGTAAATGCTGAAAACGCTTACCCTCCGTGCCTCGTCCTCCCTCTTCTCGCCTAGCAGGCGCGAAATGAGCGTGCCGCTGCCGACGCTAGTCAAGTTGGCGAGCGAGAGAGATATATTGAATACGGGCAGGATAAGCGAAAGCGCCGCCACCATGTACGGGTTGTTAGTCTTACCGACATAGAATGTGTCCGCAAAGTTGTAAATGAGGATGATAAGTTGGCTGATTATCGTCGGGAGGGCCATTATTTCAAGAGCTTTTAAGACTGGCAGAGATTCAAAAACAGCCGTTGTTTCGGCGTTGCGCTTCATATAGATCAAGACCTTTGCAAGTTTCATCGCCACATCCCGCGCAGCGGGCTGCAACTAAAGTATTCTAACGCGCGCCGGCGTTCATATCAATGTCATGCGGCGGCATAGAAAATAGAAAACGCGGCGTGACGCCGTGCGTCCGCCGCGTTTAAGATTTTCCGCATTCAGCGAGAATATGCCGGCCTATTTGTCAGCCTGTTCTATCAAACTTCTGACCTCGCTCTCTGAACACCGGTTGAGCAAGCGTCCTTCTTTCCAATTCGCTTTCGGAGCATGCGGCTTCAGCTCTTCAATAGTACGCCCCATTCCGCTGCCGCCTGACGTCGCGAATGGAATGACGGTTTTTCCGGCTAAGTTGCAGCTTTCGAAGAACGTCTCTATGATTCTCGGCGCGACGTACCACCATATCGGAAATCCTATAAAGACCGTGTCGTAGTCCGTCATGTCAGGCAGCTTCCCCGCTATTGCGGGACGCACGGATTTATCGTTCATCTCTACAGAACTGCGGCTGTTTCTGTTCGTCCAATCGAGATCCGCGTGAGTATAAGGCTCCGCTGGCTTTATCTCGAAGATGTCGGCTCCCGCCGCATCGGCGACGCGCCTCGCCGCCGCCCTCGTCACGCCGCTTGCCGAAAAATACGCTACAAGTTTTTTCATTCAGATTACCTCCGTTTCTGCTTCCTATACAAGCTACACTTTAGCGCGCGCGTCGCGCGATGTAAAATGCTTTTCATATATAGAAGAGCCATGCTTGAATGGTATAGAGAACGCACTGCCTCTACAACTTGGACGGAATTACGGCGCGTTCATGTCTATACGAAAAGCGGCGGGAGCCTCGCTTTACCCGCCGCTCGATATCTATCTTACCTGATGCACTTACAGCTCGTTTATGTCGAAGAATATTCTTTTCCCGTCGACAAAGCATGGAACGCCGATGGAGCCGTTTTTTTTGATTTCGTCAAATTCGGGCGCCTTGTCGCGGAGGCGCAGGAAGAGCTTGAGGTTTGCGGTACTCGCGTCGATGTCCACGAACTCGACGTCGAGCTTCTTCTCCGCTATCGTTTTGAGCGCAGCAGTGCAGTCGGGACAATTTCTGGTGCCTATCATCTTTACCGCCATATTTATAATCCCCCTATTCGATGAACATCGAGTCGCCGAACGAGAAGAAACGGTATCGCTTGCTTACCGCCTCGTTGTAGGCGTTCATCATCGTGTCATATCCTCCGAAGGCCGAGACTAGCATCAGCAGCGTGCTCATCGGCAGATGGAAGTTCGTTATCAGCGCGTCTACAGCCTTGAACTCGAAGCCCGGACTTATGAAGAGGCGCGTGTCGAGCGAGCCGGGGACTATTTTCCCCCAGCGCTGCGCAAAGGATTCCAGCGTGCGCACGACGGTCGTGCCTACCGCGACGACGCGGCCGCCCTGTTCTTTCGCCGAGTTTATCGCAGCCGCGGTCTCCAGTGGGATCTCACAGAATTCCTCATGCATTATGTGGTCGGAGATGTTCTCCGCTTTTACAGGGCGGAAGGTGCCGAGGCCGACGCGCAGCGTGACGAATGCGTGCGGCACGCCTTTGTCCTCAAGTTTTTTCAGGAGTTCAGGCGTGAAGTGCAGCCCTGCTGTCGGAGCGGCGACGGAATTCTCTTTCTCTGCCTTCGCGTAGACCGTCTGATAGCGCTCTGGGTCGGCGTGAGTCTCCGTGATGTAGTGCGGCAGCGGAGTTTTGCCAAATTTGTGTATTATCGCGAGCGGGTCGTCTTCTTTCGCAAAAATCAGCGTGCGAAGGCCGTCTTCGAGACGCGCTCCAACCGTCACCTCGGTATCGGCGCCGAGTGTGACTTTCGTCCCTTCCGGCAGTTTGCGTCCGGGGCGGACGAGCGCCGTCCATTCGTTTGACGCCGTTCCTGGGTTTAGAAAGAATATCTCGACGTGCGCGCCGCGCTCCGCCGAGCTTTTTTTTACGCCCTCGACGCGCGCGGGAAGAACGCGGGTGTCGTTGAGTACGAGAAGGTCGCCGGGTCTGAGATATTCAACGATGTCGCGGAAAATCCTGTCCTCTGTCCTCCCGCCATTGCGGTGTACAACCATCAGACGCGATGAATCGCGCGGCTCGGCTGGGTCCTGCGCGATCAGTTCCTTGGGTAGCTCGTAATCGTATGCCGCTGTTTTAGCGAGGTCGCGTTCCATATCAGCGGGTCTCCAGCTGAGTGCCTTGGAAGTAATATTCGAGCATTCGTTTGTAGTCCCATCCCGCCTCAGCTAACGCCTTCGCAGTCCACTGCGGGAAGCCGACGCCGTGTCCGTAGCCTCTGCCGTACATTACAACCGTTTGCGCCGATGTGCCGTCCATAGACAGCGGCGAAGCGGCGGCTTCCGCAACAGTAGTCACAGTCTTGACGGGGGGGGACGCAGGTTTAGGCGTTCCATTTTTAGCGGCTGGTGGATTTTTCATTTTCGCCATGCGCGCTAGTCCTTCCGCGACATACTGCGGGTATTTGCTGTCGTCGCCTATCATCGAAAGCAGCTCGCGCATAGTGAATACCTTGTTCTTCGCCATCCAGTAAAGCTTGTCGGCGTCGTTTTCCGGCATCCCGGCAATCTGCTCCGCATGCGCGGACACTGCGTTCTGCTTCGGGATCTGTACGACGTTTGCCGCGGGCTTGGAGACTGTAGCGGTGCTTACTTTGTAGCCGCTGCGGCTGTTAAACTCGAAGAGGGTGCTTTTTACGACCGTTGCTCCGACCGCGGTGCGGAACTTGTTGCCGCTTATGACTTTCGTCCCAGCGCTTCCTTTCAGCTCAATCTGCTCGATTCTGCCGCTCTTATCCCGCTTATAGGGACGCAGCGATTTCAGCGTGCCGACGCCTGCTCCTGCTGCGGTGAGTTTATTGCCTATTTGCGCCATCGTCAGCGTAGCCTGCCATGTTTTATTCGGGCTGTCATTCGGCACGGGATCGGCCTTCGGCGTCAGGTACGGTATCGCCGATCCCCAGACCGATTCGGAACCGGTCGTCATGCCGCCGCTGTCGCTGAAAAAGAAAATTTGCGCCGGATCGCCGCCGTAGGTGAGTATCTGCCCTTTCGTTTCATTGACGGCCTGCACAATCACCGCAGATTCGTCCGCCGCTCCGCCATAGACCTGGCAGTGCGTCCCGACGCATATGTCATAGGCTCCGTGTTTCTTAGATGCAAGAGTATAAGTGCGCGCGAGCACGGCCTGCGCTTTGAGCGCCTCCTTGGGCCACGTCGGGCTCATCTCGGATTTGAGCACGCCTTTAAGATACTCCTCGATGTCGACCTTGTTGATAAAATTCAGGCCGTTCGAGTTTCTTTCGATGACGAGCGCGCCCTTGTATGTGACGCCGTCAACTATGACTCCAGAAGCGCTGTTCATAGTTACGGGCAGTTTATACGTGACCTTTCCTGCCTTCATGGCTCCGTTCACATACGTAGCTTTGAACGTACCGTTGAAGGGCTTCGTGTACATTCCGCGCGCGTCGGTGAGCACGACGCCCTGACCGCCTATCGTGGCCTGCGCCGCGCACTGTTTGAGCAGCACCGTGATTTCGCGCGCCGAGGCGGGAATGCTCCAAAGGAGGGCGAATATTGTCGCCGCCGCAAAGATATGTTTTTTCATAGTTTTTATTTCCACCTAGAGAATATATTAAAGATTATCGAGAGCACGAGGCTGACTACGATCATCGTACCGAACGGCGCGAAGACCGTCTGATTTTTTCTTTGATAAGTTATATCGCCAGGCAGTTTGCCGAACGGGATGTTAAGCTTGCCGGCCAAGACTAGGACGACGCCTATTGCGGCGAGCAGAAGCCCCATGCCTATGAGTGCCTTGCCGAGCTGGTTCATTGTTCGCCCTCCTGAGTGAAGAGGCTCTGCTGATTTTGCTGATACTGCATGAAGTGCTGAGAGACAGGAATTCCGAGATAGTCCCACGTGTTGCGCGTCGCGCGCCGTCCGCGAGGCGTGCGCTCAAGCAGACCTTTCTGGATAAGATATGGCTCATAGATGTCCTCTATCGTTTGAGCATCCTCGTTGAGCGCCGCTGCGAGCGTCGAAAGGCCTACCGGGCCGCCGTCGAAGAGCTCTATCAGCGCGCGCAGGAATTTGCGGTCGCCGTCGTCGAGCCCCTGCGGGTCAACGCCGAGCATATCGAGCGCGTAGCGCGCAAGGTCGCGCTCCACCTGAGGGACGCGCTTTACCTCGGCCACGTCGCGCACACGGCGCAGAAGGCGCAGCGCGACGCGCGGCGTCCCGCGTGAACGCAGCCCTATCTCCTCCGCCGCTTCGTCCATTATTTTCAGGCCGAGCACTCCCGCGCCACGTCTGACTATTGCGGTAAGTTCCTCTGGCGAATAGAGGTGAAGCTGCTCGACTATGCCGAAACGTGCGCGGAGGGGCGAGGTAAGCAGGCCGAGACGCGTCGTCGCGCCTATGAGCGTGAATTTCGGCAGCGCGAGGCGTATGCTGCGCGCGAGCGGCCCCTTGCCGACGACTATCGAGAGTGAAAAATCTTCCATCGCGGGATAAAGTATCTCTTCGATGTTCGCTGACATCCTGTGTATCTCGTCTATGAACAGAACGTCGTTCGGTTGGATGTTGGATAAAATCGCGGCTAAGTCGCCGGCGCGCTCAAGCGCGGGCCCCGTAGTGACGCGGAGGTTACCCTTCATCTCTTTCGCTATTATTCCAGCCAGCGTAGTTTTGCCGAGGCCTGGCGGTCCGTAGAAGAGCGTGTGGTCAAGCGGCTCCTCGCGCTGAAGCGAGGCGGTCATAAAAATCGTCAGCTTGTCCTTGAGCGCGCTCTGGCCGATAAAGTCGTTAAGCGCCTGCGGACGAAGCGTGTAGATCTCATCTTCCTTCTCGCGGCGCATGGTTTCTATCAGTTTATGAGAACGGTCGTTGTCTTCCATTTCAACACCTCGCTACTTGCGCTGGAGAATGCCGAGCGCGGCTTTGAGCAGGCTTTCCTCGGTCCACGTCTCGTCGTCGCCGGCCTGCGCTTCTTCAACCTGCGTGCCGTCCTTGTAAACGGCCAGCACCTTGGCTCCGTCGGTCGTGAGGGTCTCGTAGCCGGTGAATTCGTTGTTTTCACCCGTAAAGAGCACGTCGGCGGCGATCTTGAACTTGCCGGCGGCACGCGCCTTGTTCTTCTGATCGGCCATGCAGGCGTCAAAGCCGTCAAAGTCGACGGTCATGCCG
>URAG01000049.1 GCA_900545755.1 uncultured Cloacibacillus sp.
TGTATCCTTTATGTTTGATCAGAAAGGTCAGATCATCATTGATAAAGAAGAACTGGAAGACGAATGTGGTGAGATGGATGCAGACGAGCTTATGATGACAGCTCTTGATGCCGGTGCAGAAGACTTCAACGAAGAAGAAGATAGCTTCGAAGTTCTGACAGCTCCGGATGATTTCAGTGCTGTTCGTGAAGCTCTTGAAAAAGCTGGTATCCCGATGGTAGAAGCTCAGGTTGCTATGGTTCCGCAGACATATGTGGATCTGACAGATGAAAAGGATGTCAAGAACCTGCAGAGAACACTGGATCTTCTCGATGAGGATGATGATGTCACAGACGTGTGGACAAACTGGAACGAATGATTTTCAAATATATGATCTGATGTATAACAATTAAAGATCTGACACAAAATACCTTCATGAACTTTCAAATTTCATGGAGGTATTTTTATGTCTGAAAAAGAGATTGAAAACAGTAAACAGCAGGCTTTGGATAAAGAAGAAAAAGAAAATGAGCAGATCAGGGAAATGGGTGAGTTGACACTTGACCAGAATGTGAAGAGACACCGGATCGAACTTCTGACGATCATTGGTGAAGTAGAAGGCCATGATGCCGCACCGTCGCAGAGTAAAACAACAAAATATGAACATGTTCTGCCAAAACTTGCAATGATCGAAGACGATGAAAACGTGGAAGGACTTTTGATTCTTTTGAATACGGTTGGCGGTGATGTAGAGGCAGGACTTGCCATTGCAGAGATGATCGCATCTTTGAGTATTCCGACGGTATCGTTGGTACTTGGTGGCGGGCATTCGATCGGAGTACCGATGGCAGTGTCGGCAGATTATTCTTTTGCTGTGCCAAGTGCCACGATGGTAATTCATCCGGTGCGTTCGAGTGGGATGTTTATCGGTGTTGCTCAGACTTATCGGAATATGGAAAAAATTCAGGACCGTATCACAGGCTTTATTGCGGCACATTCCAGAGCTTCCAAGGAACGTCTGGAGAGACTGATGCTGGACACCAGCCAGCTGGTCAAGGATGTCGGAACGCTTCTGGAAGGTGAGGAGGCAGTAAAAGAAGGGCTGATTGATGAGATTGGAGGAATCCGTGAGGCACTTGCAAAACTGCATGAGATGATTGATGCGAAAAATAATAAAATATAAAAAATTGTGAAAAAAAAGACATTTTTATGCATCTTTATAAATGTTTTCCTTGTCATATAGCAGATTTTAGCGTATTATTATTAGAGGATTGAATGAAAATATGCTAGGAGGGAAACAATGTATAAGATTTTAAAAGCTGAAACACTGGCAGCTAAGATTCATCTTATGGTCGTACACGCACCGCGTGTTGCAAGCCATTGTCAGCCAGGACAATTCATCATCGTAAAAATGGATGAGAAGGGCGAGAGAATCCCGCTTACCATCGCCGACCACGACGAGGAGAAGGGACAGATACGCCTCGTCTTCCAGGTCGTAGGCAAGACGACAGCCGCGCTTTCGCGCCTCGAGCCCGGCGAAGCGATCCTCGACATTTCCGGCCCGCTCGGCACTCCCAGCGAGGTTGAGAAATACGGCACGGTGCTCATGGTCGGAGGCGGCGTCGGAATCGCGGCGCTCTATCCGATCATCAAGGCCCTCAAGCAGCAGGGCAACAAGGTAATTACGATCCTCGGCGGACGCACGTCGAGCCTTGTCGTCATGAAAGACGAGTGCGCGAAGTACTCCGACGAGCTTCTCGTCACCACTGACGACGGCTCCGATGGCATGAAAGGCGTCGTCACCGACGCGATGAAGATGGTCGTAGAGCGCGGCGAGAAAATCGACCGCTGCTGGTGCATCGGCCCCTCCATCATGATGAAGTTCGGCACGAAGGCCGCGAAGGAGCTCGGCCTGCCCATCTGGGTCTCGCTCAACCCGCTCATGGTCGACGGAACGGGAATGTGCGGCTGCTGCCGCGTAACGGTCGACGGTAAGATATTCTTCGCCTGCGTCGACGGCCCAGAGTTCGACGGACACAAGGTCAACTGGGACGAGTTCATGAGCCGTATGCGTCAGTACAAGGACGAAGAGAAAATTTCGATGGACAAGTATATTGAAGAAGTAGGTGAAGAGACATGGCTGTAACATTCTCTAAGTGGAAGACCCCCATAAAGGAGCAGGACCCAGAGGTACGCAAGAGCAATTTCGGCGAAGTCTGCCTCGGTTACACGCTTGAAGAAGGCATGACCGAAGCCGGCCGCTGCCTCCAGTGTAAGACGAAGCCCTGCGTCGCCGGATGCCCCGTTAAGATAGACATTCCAGCCTTCATTAAGTGCATCAAAGAGGGCGACATGGCCGGCGCCGCCGCGGTCATGGACCAGTACACCAACCTCCCCGCCGTCTGCGGCCGCGTCTGCCCGCAGGAGTCGCAGTGCGAGGGTAGATGCACCGTCGGCAAGATGAAGGACTTCGAGCCCGTCGCGATAGGCAAGCTCGAACGTCTCGTCGCCGACTGGAAGTACGCGCAGGAGAATATGGAAGCCAAGCCCTACGAGGGCGAGAAGAAGGGCAAGGTAGCCGTCGTCGGCTCCGGTCCGTCGAGCCTCACCGTCGCCGGCGACCTCGCGAAGATGGGCTACGAGGTCAAGATATTCGAAGCTCTCCACGCAGCCGGCGGAGTCCTTATCTACGGCATCCCCGAGTTCCGTCTCCCGAAGAAAATAGTCAAGATGGAAATTGAAGCGATGCAGAAGCTCGGCGTCGACATCGAGACCAACGTCGTCGTCGGCAAGACGATCACGATGCAGGAGATAATGAAGGAATACGACGCCTGCTACATCGCGGTCGGTGCTGGCGCGCCGCACTTCCAGGGCGTACCCGGGACGACGCTCAACGGCGTCTACTCCGCTTCCGAATACCTCACGCGCATCAACCTCATGCACGGCTACGAGTTCCCGAAGTTCGACACTCCGGCCAAGAAGGCGCATAAGGTCGTCGTCATCGGCGGCGGAAACGTCGCTATGGACGCCGCCCGTTCCGCGAAGCGCCTCGGCGCGGAGGAAGTGACGGTCGTCTACCGCCGCTCGCTCGCGGAGCTTCCCGCGCGTATTGAAGAGTACCACCACGCCGTCGAAGAGGGCATCATCTTCAACTGGCTGACGAACCCGACCGAGTACGTTGACGACGGCAACGGCCTGCTCAAGGGCGTCAAGTGCATCAAGATGGAGCTCGGCGAGCCTGACGCATCTGGACGCCGCCGTCCCGTCCCCGTTGAGGGCAGCGAGTTCTTTATCGAGGCCGACTGCGCGATCGAAGCCATCGGCCAGGGCGCTAACAGGGTCCTCCTCTCCACCTTCCCCGAGATGAAGCTCAACAAGCGCGGCTACATCGAGGCCGACCCCCTGACCGGCGCGACCTCCGTCCCCGGCGTATTCGCAGGCGGAGACATCGTAACAGGAGCCGCCACCGTCATCCTGGCGATGGGCGCCGGTAAAGAGGCCGCCGTAGCGATCGACAAGTACATCACAGAGAAGAAAGCCGCCGCGAAGTAACCAGCAAGCGCTTCGGCAGAACATACGAAAAAATCCCTCGCTCTGAGGCGGGGGATTTTTTCTTGCCTTGAGTGCTGCTTACATCGAAATTCCAAGCACCCTCTGCGCGCCCCAGCCTATCATGAACGATACGGCGGCGACGCCGAAGCTGATGAAGATCATCTCGCGGAAGGCCGGCACGAACGGCTCTTTGCGCACCACTGAGACGTAGAATGTGAACAAAAATATGACGAAGGCGGCGGAAAGCAGACAGCCGCCGAGCGCGAAGAGCGGCGTTGGAATCAGCGCGAAGGGCAGAAGTAGCATGCAGACGGCGAACATGTAGGCAAGCCCCGTGTAGACCGCGGCTTTCAGCGGCTGTTTCTCCGATGGGTCGTTCTTCTTGGAGAGATATTCCGAGGCCGCCATCGAGAGAGTCGCGGCGCTTCCCGTTATGAACCCGGCCATGCAAATGACGGCGGAGTCTCCGAGCGCAAATGTGAAGCCCGCGAGAGCACCCGTAAGCTCGACGAGCGCGTCGTTGATGCCGAGCACCATGGAACTGATATACTGGAGCCGCTCGTCGTCGATCATAGCGATGAGCGCTTGCTCATGCTCCTCTTCCTGCTTGAAAATTTCGAGAGCCACAGGTGCGGCCTCTGCTATTTTTGCGTACTCTGCCTGTGCTTTCTGCTCGCCAGCCTCCATCATGTTTATGACGAAGGTGAGGCCGAAGATGAAGCCGCACATTCTATAAAGCGTGATTTTCAAGAAATTCGGCTTCGGCATCTCGCCCGTGAAGCCGCTCCATATCTCTGCATGCTTCTTCTCCTCCGCCGCTATGCGCGCGAGCGTGCGTCCGTTCTCGCCAGGCACGCGGCGCGCCATATAGCCGTATATCACATGTTCCGTTATTTCGCCTAGCTGCATCGCCTTTATCGCGGCGAGTGAAGTTTCATTCATTGCACAACAATCCTCCAGTTTTCTAACCTATGCCGCCAAGCATTATGCCGAGCGCGAGCACCAGCAGAGCTATGCCGCAGTACAGATATTTGCCAAGCGGCAGAATCCACGCGGGGACGCGTCCGTTCCTGCCGAGCCCTATCTGTTCGCGGACGAAGCGCGGCCCCATAATCCAGTAGAAGATGAACGCCGCGATGAAGGCGCCGACCGGGCAGACGTAAATAGAGACGACGTCCATCCACTCTCCTATAACGTTTCCGTTCTCAAGGAAAGCGCCGCAGAGCGCAGCAGCCCCTATGACGAGCCCGACGGATAGAGGGCGCGAGAGGCCGAAGCTCTCCTGCATCATCTCTATCGGCGTTTCAAAAAGGTTCACGAGCGAGGTCGATGCTGCAAAAAGTATCGCCGCGAAGAAAATTATCGCGAACATCGCGCCCCCCGTCATCTCGCGGAAGATCATCGGCAGAGTTATGAACATGAGCGGCGGCCCAGACGCAGGGTCGAGGCCGAAGGCGAAGACGGCTGGGATGACGACTATAGCCGCGAGCATGGCCGCAAGCGTGTCGAAGACCGCGATGTTCATCGAGCAGAATAGCACGTCTTCCCTCTTGTCGAGGTATGAGCCGTAGACGATTGTGCCGTTGCCGGCGAGCGAGAGTGAGAAGAAAGCCTGCCCAAGCGCGAAAATCCACGTCTTTGGGTCGAGCAGGTGCGCCGCGTCGGGAAGTATAAAAAGATACCTGTAGCCCTCGGAGGCTCCCGGCATCATAGCTACGCGCACCGCCATGTAGACGAACATCGCGTAGAAGAGCGGCATCATGATTTTGCAGACGCGCTCGATGCTTTTGGAAATCCCAGCCGTCGCCATCGCGAAACCGAGGCCGAGCGCCAACATATGCCAGCCGAAGCTGCCGAAATCGCCGCATATAGCGCCGAAGTACGCGCCTACGTCCTCCGCCGCGAACATCGCGCCGGAGAGCGAGCCCCATAAGTAGCGCAGCACCCAGCCCATGATTATCGCGTAGCCGGTGGCCATCGCGAACGAGCCTGCGACGGGGATGAGGCCGATGTTTTTCAGCGGCTTGCCGCGCTCCGTAAGCGCTTTGCGGAAGGTCGCGTATGGGCCGCTGCGCCCCCAGCGCCCGAAGGCTATTTCGGAGACGACTCCGGTGCAGCCGAGCACGACGACGCAGATTATATATGGTATGAGATAAGACGAACCGCCGTAGCGCGCGGCGCGGTACGGGAAGGCCCAAACGTTCGCCATGCCGACCGCAGAGCCCACGCATGCGATGATAAATCCCCAGCGGCTTCTCCACTGATCGCGGCTGTCTACGCCGCTTAAATTTTTATCTTTTGCCAAACACACCAGTCCTTTCGTAGTTTACCGCGCCTCGGCGGTTCTTCTTATCCAGCCTAGATAGCCGTTCGCCGACTGTCCTATGAAGAACAGTTCTCTTTCTTTGATGTTTTGGGGCAGTTTTTGCAGCTTTTCCATCACAGGATCATGGCGCAAAAGCTCCGCGACGGCGTCTTCGCGCCCAGCCCCCTGCGGAAGCTGCGACAATATCTCAAGCCACAGCTCCATCTGTTTTTTCGCGCGTCCGAAGGCTGCAAGATAATCCGTAAGCCATCCCGAGTGTGGAAAGCAGACGACGTCGATGTTTTTCAGCGCGAGCAACTTTTCAAGCGAGGACATCGCCGTGTCGTAATAGAACTTATGCGGCGTCGCCGGGCGCGTGAAATAGCTTCCGTCCTCAAGGCGGAACCAGCAGCCAGCAGCCTCGCCCGCAAAAAGCATCCTGCGCCCGCCAAGCTCATAGATGTACGAACTGTGGTGCGGCGCGTGCCCAGGCGTGTCTATCACCGTCAGCCCTGGAATCGCGTCGCCGTCGCCCATTATATTCCCCGCAGGCACCGGCAGCGGCTCCCCGTAAACGTCGCATAGGCTGCCGAGCGACGTGCGGCTTCCCGCGATGAGTCTCGATGGGTCTATCAGATGCGGGCGCCCCTTCGCTGGAGCCAGCAGCTTTGTATCGTAATAACGCCTGATGAAATGCCCTGCGCCCCCCGCATGGTCGAGGTGTATATGCGTGTAGATAAGATAGTCTATCCGAGGGCTTCCGAGCTCGTCGAGCCGCGCGAACAGCTCCGGCACGGCGCTTGCCGGCCCCGTCTCGACTAAGATATTCTGCCCGCGCGCCTCGTCCTTTATGAGCCAGCCGTCGAGGAACGACTCGAAGCCGCCGCGCGGTATCGGCAGATTGATTTTATAAAAACCCGGAAAAAGCTCCGAACAAGCCATGATATTACGTCCCTTCAGTAAATTTCCGCCGCGCGCCCGCGCCGGACGCGCAGAATAATTTTAACGCGAAAGGCGATACGGTACTATAATATCTAAAGCGGAAAATAAAAATTTTCCGGCGACGCAAACAATAAAGGAGAGATAACACTGCCAAAGCTCACGTGGAAACCCGGCACGATGCTTTACCCGCTGCCGCCAGTCATGGTTTCATGCGGCACTATGGAAAGGTCAAACATAATCACAGCGGCGTGGACTGGCACGGTAAACAGCGAGCCGCCGATGGTCTACGTATCCGTGCGTCCCGAGCGCCACTCGTACGCGATGATAAAAGACAGCGGCGAATTCGTCATAAACCTCACAACCGAGCGCCTCGCGCGCGCCGCCGACCTATGCGGCGTGAAGTCCGGACGCGACGTGCAAAAGTTCCGCCTTTGCCGCCTCACGCCTGCTCCTGCCTCCGCCGTTTCCGCGCCGATGATAGCCGAAAGCCCCGTCAATATAGAATGCCGTGTCGTACAACGGTTGGCGCTCGGCAGCCACGATATGTTCCTAGCGGCGGTCGTCGCCGTCGATGTGGACGAATCGCTGCTCGACGCTAAGGGCGTCCTGCACTTGGAGCGCGCTGGGCTCGTAGCCTACGTCCATGGGCGCTACCGCGCGCTGGGCCGCGAGCTTGGCAAATTTGGATTTTCTGTGCAAAAGAAACAGGAGGCGAAAAGATAAATGCTTAGATGCGCAATATGCCAGAAGCCGCTACGCGAGTGCTGCGACCTCTTTCACGAAGCGATCGACGAAAGGGGCGAAACTGTAGTGATTTGCTACGAATGCGCAGAAGAACACAAAATCCCGTTTGAGGACGAGGCTGCCGAAGAACAGTAGAAATCGAGCAGCCTTGGCAAAACAGTAAAAAAAGCAGTAAAAAATACGCGCGGGACGCTTTGTTGGGGAAGCGTCCCGCGCGCGGCACAAAATAAGGGGTTTTTGCTAGACGCTGTACAACAGCTCTCCGTAAGTCGGGTACGGCCAGTATTTCTCCCCGACGAACTTCTCTATTTCATCAGCAGCGGAGCGCAGCGCGTTCATTATCGGTATGACGCGGTCCTGATAGTAGACGGCTTTATCGAGCTCACAAGCCTCGGGTACGCCGTCAAGCGCCGCTTCGAGCTTTCCTAAATCCATGTAAAGCGAGTCGGTATAACCGCGCAGATGCTTGAGCATATTTATCTCCATCGCGCAGTCCAGGTCTGGGCAGGCAGACTTTATAGCGACTGCCGTTTCGCTGAGCCTCTTAAGGTAAGTATACGAGGCAGGTATGATGTCCTTGCGCACCATCTCAGCCATCGTCAGCGCCTCAATGCGAATGACCTTGCAGTAATTTTCAAGATGAACCTCGCAGCGCGAACGCATTTCAACTTCCGTAAACACCTTGTGCTTAGAGAAAAGCGCTATGTTTTTCTCGTCGACGTAGTGCGGCATCGCCTCGGGCGTAGTGCTGTAGTTGGAGAGTCCGCGCTGTTCCGCCTCTGCTATCCACGATTCGTCGTAACCGTTGCCGTTGAATAGTATGCGTTTGTGCTCGCGTATCGTCTTCCTGATAAGCTCGTTGAGCGCGGCGTTGAAGTCCTGCGCACCTTCGAGCGCGTCGGCGAACTGCTCGAGCTCCTCCGCTACTACTGTGTTCAGCACTATGCATGGACCGGCTATCGACTGGCTGGAGCCGAGCATGCGGAACTCAAATTTGTTGCCGGTGAAAGCGAATGGCGACGTCCTGTTGCGGTCGGTCGCGTCCTTGCGAAACACCGGAAGCATGTCGACGCCTATCTTCATGTGGCTTGCAGCGCGGCCGTTATAGGGACGTCCTTCCTCTATCGCCTTGAGTATCTCGGTGAGCTCAGAGCCGATGAACATCGAAATTACTGCGGGCGGCGCTTCGTGACCGCCTAGCCTATGGTCGTTTGCCGCTGTCGCTACGGTTGCGCGAAGCATATCCTGATACTCGTCGACGCCTTTTATTACGGCGCAGAGGAAGAGCAAGAACTGCGCGTTTTCCGACGGCGTCTTCCCGGGGTCTAGAAGGTTGACCCCAGTATCGGTCGCCAGCGACCAGTTGAGATGCTTGCCGGAACCGTTGACTTCGGCAAAAGGCTTTTCGTGAAGCAGGCAGACAAGCCCGTTGCGGTCTGCGACTTTTTTCATCATCTCCATGGTAAGCTGGTTGTGGTCACAGCCGATGTTTGCGTCGCTGAAAACTGGCGCAAGCTCGTGCTGCGACGGCGCGACTTCGTTGTGCTCAGTCTTCGCCATTATGCCGAGCTTCCATAGCTCTTCGTCTAGTTCTTCCATAAACTTCATGACACGCGGCCTTATCGCGCCGTAGTAGTGGTCGTCGAGTTCCTGCCCTTTCGGGGGCTTCGCACCGAATAGCGTGCGTCCAGTATAGCGCAGGTCTTTACGCTTTTTGTAAAGTTCCTTGTCAATAAGAAAATATTCCTGCTCAGGGCCTACCGTCGTCGTGATATGCGTTGCAGAGTTGTTGCCGAAGAGTCGCAGTATACGAAGCGCCTGCGCGTTGATTACCTCCATAGAGCGCAGGAGCGGCGTCTTCTTGTCGAGCACCTCGCCGCCGTATGAGCAAAATACAGTCGGGATGCAGAGAGTGTTCTCCTTTATAAACGCATAAGATGTCGGATCCCATGCGGTGTAGCCGCGCGCTTCAAAGGTCGCGCGCAAGCCGCCAGAAGGAAAGGACGACGCGTCCGGCTCGCCCTTGATGAGCTCCTTGCCTGAAAACTCCATTATCACCGTGCCGTTGTCTATAGGCGATATAAAGCTGTCGTGCTTTTCGGCTGTAATGCCGGTCATCGGCTGGAACCAGTGAGTGAAGTGCGTAGCTCCCTTCTCCACAGCCCAGTCTTTCATCGCGTTCGCGACGACGTTTGCGACGTCGCGCGGCACCGGTGTGCCTTCCCTGACGGAATTCTTCAGCGCGCGGTATGTCTCCTTTGGAAGACGCTGCTTCATCGTCGCGTCGTTGAAAACCATCGAACCGAAAATTTCTTCCACCTTTGCCATCAACATCACCTCGCGCATTGCTTTTATTCAATGCGCAGATAATATTACTCTATGCATAAGATGTCAAGAATTAAACGTAAAAATCCCAAAAATTTTATGCTTAAAATATATGCATCACTGCATATGCATGAGTTTATGCTTTTTTAAGCATACATTTCGTTGGACGATAAAGAAAAAGCGACAGGCCGGCGTACAAAAAAGCGGCCGCGCATCAACCTGCGCAACCGCTTCCCAGTCCTTGGCGAGTGAAATTTATATTACTTCGTCTTCAACGCGTTGATGACGTCCTGCGTGAGATCCATGCCGCCGTAGTATACGAGCGCCTTATTGACGACTATAGTGACGCCCTTTTGCTTCGCTACCTTCGCTATAGTCTCGTTGACTTCCTTGAGGATCGGCGTCATAATTTTTGCCTCTTCCTCGCGCATTTCGAGCTGAAGGTTCTGCACTATCTCGTTTTTCTTCTTCTCGTCAGTCTCTTTATCGAAAGCGGCCTTCGCGGCGTTCGATCTCTTATTGCCGAGGTCGTTGAGCTGCTTGCGTGCCTGCTCGAATTTCGGATACTGCTGAAGCACCTGCATGTCGTCGACGTAGCCGATTACGTCCTCCGCCGCGTACGAAGCGGCGCCGGATACGAAGAGGGCGACGACCGCCAGCAGTAATGCCACATATTTTTTCATCCCATTACCTCCTGTAGATTCCTTTGCTTTCTTTGATACGTTATGACGCACAGCAGAATTTTATAACCTATCTACGTTATTGTCCATAGCCGCGTTCAGCGGCGTATGAGGCATTTCTTTCCGCTGCCGATGAGGTCGCGGCGGCCTGCGCGTACGAGCGCCTTTATCACATATTCGCGGTTTTCCGGCATCCAATATTGGAGCAAGGCGCGCTGCATCTTCCGCTCCTCCGCCCCCTTCGGCACGTAGACCTCTTCGAGAGTGAAAGGGTCGAGCCCTGTGTAGTATATGCATGTAGAAAGCGAGCCGGGCGTCGGCGTGAAATCCTGAACCTGCTCGGGCCGCATGCCGCTGTCCCGTATAAACTCCGCAAGCTCGACGGCCTCTTTGAGCGTCGCCCCGGGGTGCGCCGAGATGAAATAGGGCACCAGGAACTGTTTAAGGCCGATCTTTTCGTTGACATTTGCGTAGCGGCGCATGAACTCCTCCGTCACCTCGCGGCCCGGCTTGCGCATGTACTTCAATACGTTCGGGCTTATATGCTCCGGCGCTATTTTAAGCTGTCCGCTGACGTGCCAGCGGCAGAGCTCCTCTAGGAAGTCGCCGTTCTTATCCGCCAGTATGTAGTCGTAGCGGATTCCCGAGCGGATGAACACCTTTTTAATTTTCGGCAGCGCGCGTATCTTGCGCAGCAGCTCTATGTAACCTTTGTGGCTTGCGCGCAACTTGCGGCACGGCGCGGGATAGAGGCAGGATTTGCCCTTGCACGAACCGCGTTTGACGGAATCGGGACATGACGGTTCTGTGAAATTCGCCGTAGGGCCGCCGACATCGTGGATATAGCCCTTGAAGCCGGGCTCCTTCGTCAAAAGCTCAGCCTCGAGCAGAATGGACTCGTCGCTCCTGCGCTGTATGATTCTCCCCTGGTGCGAGGCGATGGCGCAGAAACCGCACTCACCGAAGCAGCCCCGGTGCGTCGTTATGCTGAAACGTACCTCGTCGAACGCCGGCACGCCGCCCTTCGCGTCGTAGTCGGGGTGCCACGCGCGCGCGTACGGCAGCGCGTAGACCTCGTCCATCTCCGCCTGCGTCAGCGGGCGCGCGGGACGGTTTTGCACTATACGCCACGCGCCCTGGTCCTGTATCAGCCGTTTGCCGCGTATCGCGTCCTGCTCGGCATAATAGGCGGCGAAGGCCTCGGCGAATTTTTTCTTGTCCGCGCAGACTTCGTCGAATGACGGCAGCGTCACGGCGTCGTTCGCGAGCGCCCCGTCATGAGTCTTCCAGCATGTCCCCGCGACGTCGCGCAGAGCCGATACCGGCTCCCCCGCGGCAAGCCGCTCCGCTATTTCGAGCGAGGCCAGCTCCCCCATGCCGAAGACGAGCAGATCGGCGCGGCTGTCGGCGAGTATAGAGCGCCGCACAGAATCGCTCCAGAAATCATAATGCGCGAAGCGGCGCAGGCTAGCCTCGACTCCGCCGATTATCAGCGGGATGTCGCCCCATAGCTCGCGTATCCTGTTGCAGTAGACTATCGTCGCGCGGTCCGGGCGCTTCCCAGCCTCGCCGCCCGGCGTGTAGGCGTCGCTGCGGCGCTTCTTCTTCGACGCCGTGTAATGGTTCAGCATCGAATCCAAATTCCCAGCCGCGAGCATGACGCAGAGCGACGGCCGCCCGAGTTTCTCAAAATCCTCCGTCCCGCGCCAGTCAGGCTGTGAGACAAGCCCTACGCGGAAGCCGTGCGCCTCGAGCCAGCGCGCGATAATCGCGTGGCCGAAGCTCGGATGGTCGACGTATGCGTCGCCGGTGATTATCAGTATCTCTATTCCGTCCCAGCCGCGCGCCCGCACGTCGTCCATGCTCACCGGCAGAAATGCGCTGCGCGGCGGCCTCGCATACGTTTCCGCCTTCGCTCCGCGTGCAGCGATATTTTTAACGTTTGTCCTCATAGCCACGTCCCCGTAAATCGTTTTCGCACGCTGACAGAAATATCAGCGATGCATTATAATTCTATCATTATAGGAGCCGGCGGGACGCGATGACGGAATATATTACTGTAGACGGAATCAGATACGAGATAAGAAGAAACGCAAGAAGAAAGAACATCGCGCTAGGCGTGGGAAACGGTTCGTTCTTCATCGCCGCGCCTCTCGGTGCGCCGCTGGAAACGCTCGCCGCCGCTGTAGAACAGAGCGGCGCAGCACTGCGCGGCAGGCTCATGAAAAAGCGGGCGGCGCAGCCGCAGGAACATCGTTACGAAGAAGGCGAGCTGTTCTATTATCTTGGAGAACAATACCCGCTGCACTTTATACCGCGCGAAGGCGTATATCCGATAAAATTCGAGAACGGCGCGTTCCTCTCGTTCGAAGGCCTTGAGGCGGAAGATATACGCCACAACTTCGAGGTCTGGTACAGGCTGCGGCTGCGCAAGATAATTCAGCGCGAGTTCCCCGCGTGGTGCAAAAGGATAGGAGCCGCGCCGCGCCGCGTGTCGCTGAAAAACGCGAAAACTCTCTGGGGAAGCTGTTCGTCGTCTGGCGGCATCACGTTCAACGTCCGCCTCACGCTCGTCCCGCCCCCGCTCGCGGAATATGTGATGATCCACGAGCTCTGCCACATGTCGGAGATGAACCACTCCCCGAAATTCTGGGCGCATGTGGCAAAATACTGCCCAGACTACGCGACAAGAAGAAAAGAACTGAAAACTGACGGCGGAAAATACAGGTGGTGAGGTGCGCGATGGATACGACGGCAAAAGAAATTAAATATCCTGAGAACTTTATAAAATATCTCGGCACAAGCGGCGGACGCTTTTCTATGATACGCCAGCTCAGAAGCACCGGCGGCCTATGGTTCCGCTACGGCGGGGTGCAGGGCGTCATAGACCCGGGGCCGGGGAGCCTCGCGCACATCTGCTCGGCGCGTCCTGCTCTCGACGCCGCATCGGCCGACGTCGTGATGCTGACGCACAAGCACATCGACCACAGCACGGACGTAAACGTTATAGTAGAAGCCATGACGCACGGCGGATTCGACTCGCGCGGAATGCTCGTCGCGACGGACGACTCATTGCGCGGCGCCGATCCGGTCGTGCTCAAATACTCGCAAAAAAGAATACCTAAAATAAAAATCCCGGAAGAAGGCGGGAAAATAGAGCTTGGCAAGGGCGTGCTGGTCGAGCCGGTAATACACCTGCACCACGGCGTCGACTGCTTCGGCTACATCTTCCGCAAGGACGGACTGCGCGAATGGGGAATCATCAGCGACAGCCGCATGATGCCCTACTTCCGCTCACGCTACTCCGCCTGCGATTTCCTCTCGATCAACGCGACCTTCCCCGACAGAAAGCCGCGCCTCGACCACATTTCCATCGCAGAAGCGCGCGACCTGCTGACGAAAATCCACCCGAAGCTCGCCGTATTGACGCACCTCGGCGCAATGCTCACCTCCGGCGAAGGCTCGCACTTCCTGGAAAACCTTGACCTCCCGGAGACGAAGCTCGTAGTCGCAACCGACGGCATGATGATCGACCTCGACACGCTGAATATATATAAAGAATGCTGATCTCCGCGTGAAGGCAAATATACGGAAAGCTCGCCGCTGTGATAATCCTGATAATGGAGGCTACCCACGCTAGCAAGACGGCGCTTGCTCAAAGACTTCTTGAAAAATATGGCATACCTTTCCCTTCAATGGACCACCTCAAAATGGGGCTGATAAGTAGCGGCCCGACCAGCCTCTCGCCGAAAGACTACGAGAAACTTACCACGTAGCTGTTGCCAGTAGTGCGCGAGATAATCAAAATCGCGATAGAGAATCGCCAAAATTTAACGGTCAATGGCGTCTATGTCCCAGAGAATTGGCAGAACGGTTTTACTGAAGAACATTCGCGTGAAATCCGCACCTACTGTCTCATCATGACGGAATACTATGAAACACACTTCGACGATATAAAAAGACTCGCAAACGCAGCAGAACTTCCGCGCGATGATTCACATCGCACAAAGGAGCTACCATCAAAAATATAATTCAAAATTTACAACATATGGGGGTGAAAAAAGTGGACGCACCATATGTTGTATTTTTATGTAAATCAGTCGAAAAATGTAGGAAAAGTGGGGAAAATTATGTTTGATTTTATGGGAAAATGTAGATATAATGATACCTGCGGACGATAAAAGCCCTGTTTGTGGAGAAGAAGGTAAGTTGCAGATAGGGTGAGAAAACCTCAGGAGAATGGATGGTTCGGATGGAGAAATCGATAGGATTACCGCGGAACGATATTTGTCCTGCAGGGTGGGGGGTTGGCAGAAAATGCCGTGAATAAAAGAATGGCGGAAATGGTTACGAGAATAGATTGGGGAAGTATGAGAGGGGAAGTAGACAGATTTGAACAGTACCTGCGGGAGGTAAAACAGGCATCGGAAAATACCGTACAGTCATATCGGAGAGATCTGATGCAGATGATTACTTATCTGGAGGAGAAAGAGATCCGGGAGGCGGCGAAGGTGACAAAGACCAGCCTGCATGGATATATTCTTCATATGGAAGAGCAGGGAAAGGCGGCTACCACCATTTCACGGATGATGGCGGCGATGAAAGCGTTTTTTAATTATGAATGTATGCAGGCATGCATCCGGCGGAACCCGGCGGAGAGTCTGCATGCGCCGAAAGTAGAGAAAAAGGCGCCGGTGATCCTGAGTGTCGATCAGGTATCGGCGCTTCTGGCACAGCCATCCGGGCAGACGCCGAAGGAGATCCGGGACAAGGCGATGCTGGCTCTTTTATATGCGACCGGAATCCGGGTGTCAGAGCTTATAGGGATCCAGATGGAAGATATCAATATGAACATTGGATTTCTGGTCTGTCGCGACGGGGAGAGGGAGCGGACGATCCCATTTGGACGTTCGGCGAAAGCAGCGCTGGAGGAGTATCTGGAGCATGCGAGAAACGACCTGCTTCGCGGAAAGGGATCGGACTATTTCTTTGTCAACTGTACAGGCGGCGCGATGAGCCGGCAGGGATTCTGGAAGATTATCAAATATTACGGCGAGAAAGCCGGGATTGAGGAAGATATCACGCCGCATACGCTGCGCCATTCCTTTGCGGCGCACCTGATTGCGAGAGGTGCAGACATGCGGGCGGTTCAGACGATTCTCGGACATTCGGATATGGCAACGACGCAGATGTATGCGGCGTACCGGGGAGATTGAAAAATATCATATAAATTATAAAAATAAAGCACCTGTTTTGTGAAAGACTTGACAAAACAGGTGCTTTACTATATACTTTAGTGGTTTAAAGCGCAACTGTTTAACGCAGATGAGGAAATGTGAAGGAGAAAGACAATGGAGCAAGTACATTTAAAATACGGAACGTCGGCGGTCGATTTTGAGATTGACGGTGCGAAGAGTGTAAAATACCTGTATGAAAATAAGATGCGGGTCATTGAAGATATAAAAGCAGAATTTCTGCATTGTGTGACGGATGGTGTGATTGGCACGAAGCCGTTAAAGAAATTGATTGCACCGACCGATCCGGTTACGATCGTAATCAGTGATATGACGCGTTTCTGGATGCGTCAGGACGTGATCTGCGAGCTTCTGGTAAAATATCTGCACGATGAGATGGGCGTGGGATATGACCAGATTGCGGTTGTGGTTGCACTGGGAACACACCGCAAGAATACGGCGGAGGACCGCAGAAAACTTGCAAGCGAGTTTGTCTACGACCATGTAGCGAGCGTGACTGACCATGACTGCGATGCGCCGGATCTGGTATACATCGGTACGACGTCCTTCGGAACGCGTGTATCGGTCAATCCGCTGGCAGTCGGCAGAAAGGTCATCTGCATCGGCGGTACGGTGCACCATCTGATGGCAGGCTACGGCGGCGGAAGAAAGAGCATCGTTCCAGGTATTGCTTCCCGTGAGACGATCCGCATGAACCATGAGCGTGCGCTGGATCCGGAGAAACCGATGACGGATGTGCGTGTCGGCAGCGGTCTGGTGGAGAACAACCCGATCAATCTGGATATGCGCGAGGCAGGTGCCATGGTACATGTTACGTTCGGTATTAATATCGTGGTAGATACGTCTTCCCGCCACAGCGGTTTATTCTGTGGTGAGTTTGACAAGGCATGGCAGGCAAGCTGCAGTTATGTACAGAAGGGATACGGACTGCCGATCGACTATCAGGCAGATGTCGTAATTGCAAGCTGCGGCGGTTTCCCGAAGGAT
>URAG01000050.1 GCA_900545755.1 uncultured Cloacibacillus sp.
GGCGGACGCCGCCCTTTTTACAGGCCCAGCTTCTCCTTCCAGACCTCGCTCAGCAGCGGCAGCAGCTGCTCCATGCGCGGCATGCCGCCCTGCGCGCCAAAGGCGGTGACGGAAAGGGCGGCGGCGGCGTGGCCGACGCGCACCGCATCCTCGAGCGAAAGCCCCAGCGCCAGCAGGTTCAGCCCCGTGGCCACCGTTCCCCGGTGCAGGCCGACCAGCACCGACAGCGCAAACAGCGCCACGATCGCGTAATCAATCAAATTCAGTCCCACGAAAAAGATCACCACTTCCCATGTTGCAATAAAAACAGAAGGCCGCCTGAGGGGGTGCTTCCTTAATGGGGTATTGCGGAGAGAACAACCCTTCCGTCACAGCTTCGCTGTGCCACCTCCCTCTTCGCACCACCCCGCCTTCGGCGCGCTGGTGCGAAGGGTACACAGGGGAGGCTTCGGTCGCCGTCTCCTTGGCTCCCCTGTATAAGGGGAGCTGTCCGCGCAGCGGACTGAGGGGTTGCCCCTCTCCGCACCAACCTCTCCCCAGAAAGCTTCTCTCTTCCTGCGCACGCCGCCCCGACCGGCGGCAATCCGCGCAGCCCCCACTCGCGCGGAAACACCTTTGCCGCGCCCCGCGCCCTTTTCCTCCTTATTTCGGCAGGGAAACCAAACGAACTTCTCCCTGCGCACTCAAAAGCAGTTGGTTTTCATTCACCCGCAGCAGCACCCCGTCCGCCGCATAGGGCAGCGAGTAGCTCTGCGTCTTGCCGCCCGAAACCGGCACGCTGTAAAGCGTCTGCCCCGCCAGCCCCCAGACCCTGCCGTTTCCCATCATCAGGTCGGTGCAGCCCGCGTGCATCCTAAGGTCCGTCACCTTCGCGCCCGTGATCACCCGCAGCGCCGTGGCGTCTTTCCCCTGCTCCGACAGTGTCAGCAGCAGGCTCATCTGCTCCGCGCCCGCATAGCAATCGCGCAGCGTCCCGCCGTAGACCTGCACCGTGGCGGCCGTCGCGTCGCTCGTGCCTGAGGAGTACAGGACCGCGATGTTCTCCAGCTTGACCGCCGGTTGGGATGTGCTGATAATAGACCGCATAGGCGTGCTCTTCGACCTCTACGGTACGGCGCGTTCCGCGTTCGTCGGCGGAAGCTTCGCCGATAAGGGAGGGCAGAACATCCTTGAGCCCTTCTCGTGGGGCGTTCCAGTACAATATGGCCCGCACATGGAGGACTTCGCGCACGCATCGCGCGCCTTCCTCGCTATGGGCGCGGCCTCGCAGGTCTCGGACGAAGACGGCCTGGCGTGCGCATGGCTCGCCGTCGCTGAAGAGGGCGAGAGCGGGCGCGAAAAATGGCTCGCCCTGAGCCGCGAATACTTCGACAAATCGCGCGGCGCGTCCGCGCGCACGTGGAAAATCATAAAAAAATATCTCTGAACGGAAGCGGAGGAAAGAAAAATGGCAATTAACCGCGGACTAATAGAGGAATTCTACAACGGACTCGACGAACGCTCGCGCGAAGCTCTCGACGCGGCGGTAAGCAAGGTGGTCGAGGCTAAAAAGCGCGGGGGCAAGGTAGCCGTAGTCACAGGCAGCGGCCCTAACCTCCACGAGGGCGTCACGACTCTCATCGCAGAGCTAATAACAAAGGGCGTCGTCGACGGTGTCACGACGAGCTCAGCCGTCGTCAACCACGAGATGGGCGGCGCGCTCGACCGCGTCAAGATGTGCGGAGCGGCGCAGCTCGGCATGGACGAGGAGAAGATGCCGCGCGGCAACGTCTTCGAGTTCACCGACATGACCGACGAAGAGCTCGACGAGCTCGGAAAAGAAATGCTGCTCGACCGCGCGCTGCTCGCGAAGCGCCGCGACGCCGAGGGGCACATGGTCATCAAGGCAGCGGCTAACATGGCCTACCCGATGGGGTTGCGCACAGAGAAGCTCGCTGAGGAGATACTCTCGCTTTGCCGCCAGTCCGGCCTGCCATTCGAGACGATAGCGGGCTGGGGCTGCGACCAGCGCACGATGCTCGGCGCGGGCGCGGAAAAGGGCGTCCCCGTCCTCGTCACCATACCGCAGCTCGTCGGCGGCGGCCACGTCGGCCTCTCTGTCGGAGACAGCATCCCAGTCGCGGAGCGCTCGCGCCGTATCGCGGACATGCTCGGCTCCGCCGACGTTATAATCGAGTCCGCCGTCGCTCTGACGCAGGAAATCCACGACGGCCCGTTCGAGACCTACACTGGCCACGGCATTTGGTCGTGGTGGCAGGGACAGCCTGTCTACAGCCTCAGGGAAAAGACGCTCGTGCGCTTCGACCTCGATGAAAACCTCCGCCGCGCGCAGGATCTCCAGAAATCCAGCGCAATGATACAAGAAGCGATCGACAAGGGGCTGCCGAAGACGAAAATTTCAAAAATCCCGTTCCGCATGGAGATGTCCGCCTTCGCGCGCCACGAGGGAAGTCTTCCCGTCATCGGCGACATAGGTATGATATGGCCGGTCTTCGCGCTGCGCATAGCGGACTCCCTCGGCATCGAGCTTGAGTTCATGAGCTACAAGCAGGAGACCGATGACGGCAAGGCTATGCGCGAGTGGATAGTTAAGAACGTGAAGCCGCTCGACCGCGAAAAGATGCTGCGGAAGTTCCGCGAGTGGAAAGCCGCGCGCTAAGATGACACATCCTAAAATCCTCGGGGTCATCCCCGCGCGCTACGCTTCGTCGAGGCTTCCAGGCAAGCCGCTGCTAGAGATCGGCGGCAAGACGATGCTCGAACACGTCTACCGCCGCGCATGCGCCTCCGGCGTATTCTTCCGCGTCATAATAGCGACAGACGACAACAGAATATACGACGCAGCGGAGAAGTTCGGCGGCGACGTCGCTATGACGCGCGCCGACCACCCGGACGGATCAAGCCGCGCCGCCGAGATAGCCGCAAAGATCGACACCGACTACGTAATCAACATACAGGGCGACGAGCCTATGCTCGACCCGCGCATGCTCGGCGAACTTGCGCACGGTCTCACAGCCGACCCTGGAGCGGATTCGGCGACCGTATGCGTCCCGATAACAAAAGAAGAGGATTTCAACAACCCGAACATAGTCAAAGTCGTCCGAGCGCAGAACGGGCGCGCGCTCTACTTCAGCCGCTCGCCTATACCGTTCCCAAGAAATCAGGCGGGATGCCCCGTGTGGGAGCACCTCGGCATATACGCATTCACGAAAGAATTTCTGCTGAAATTCGTATCGCTTCCGCCGACGCCGCTGATGCAGACAGAGAGTCTCGAACAGCTTCGAATACTTGAACACGGCTACTCTATGACCGTCATTCCGACGAAATATCCCTCCGAAGGGCCGAACGTCAACACACTTGAAGACCTCGAAGAGGTGCGCAGGATATTTGCGCAGAGGAAAAACGAAGAGAAATGACGGCAGGCGACGCGCTCAAGGTAATCGTCATACTGAGCGAGGAAATCCGCGGACACGTCAATCAGAGCCGCGGCGTAGCCTACTGGCTTTCCCGGCTTACAGGGGCTGAGGTGCTCGAGGCTGAAGTGCCGCAGCTTACCGGCACGGCGAAGGCGCGCGCCAAATCGTCGTCAAAGACGCTGCTCGGCGGCACGAGACGCGACGCGCGCGACTGGCTCGCAGCTAACGGCGGCGAGCAGCTCGTCCGCCGCGTCGGGCAATGGTTCGCGGAGCGCGGCGTGCAGGAGGGTGCTGGGGCGGCGCTTATACTCTCAGCAGGAAGCACGCCGGCCCCGTACAACATCGCGCTCGGCTACATATGGCGCTGTGCCTGCGCGACGATAATGACGCCGAGCGTCCTAGGCACTGAGCCGTTCGATTACGCGATAGTGCCGGAGCACGATTATCCGGAGCGCAAGCCTAACGTCTTCGTCACGCTCGGCTCGCCGAACAACGTCGTAAAAGAAAATTTAAAAAAAGAGGCCGAAGCGCTGCTCGCGTCGCATCATTCAGACGCCGCCGAAAAATGGTCGATACTCATCGGAGGCGACGACGCGAACTATGAAATAACGGCGGATTGGGTGAAGAAACAGGTAGGCCAAATACTGAACCTCGCAGAGCACGCGGGGGCCGACGTCTTTATCACGACTTCGCGCCGCACGAGCGACGCCGCCTCAAAAATGGTGAAGACGCTCGCCTCGCATTCGCAGCGCGTAAAATACCTGCTCATCGCCGCGGAGGACGCCTTCAACCCGATTCCCGCGATGCTCGGATTCTCGACCGAGGTATTCTGCACCGAAGATTCCGTCAACATGGTCTCCGAGACTATAACTGGAGGCCACCGCGCCGTGTTGATGCGCGTCGGCCACAAAAAGGGGATCAAAAGCCTGCTGCAACGCCTCACCGCCTCGCTCGTAAACTCCGGCGCGATACAGCCGAATATGCTGTGGGGCATACCTAAGTTTGACCTTGTCTTCGACCACTTTGCGCACGGCGGCGTACTCGTCGAGTACGGCGACTGGCTGCGGCTGCGCCGCGACGGCGCGGACGGAGGAGCGGAGGAAGCCGAGGACTTCAACGAAGCGCGCCGCGCCGCGCGCTGGATTTACGACAACTGGAAATTCTCATAAAAATCACAAAAAGCTGTGCTATAATCCGCAAAACTTGCGGGAAACGAACAAACCGGCGCAGGCCGGGATTAAAAGAAAGGACTGGTAATATGAAGAAACTCTTAACGCTGGTACTCGCCGCCTCGATGATAGCGGGAGCCTCACAGTTTGCGCTCGCGGCTGAAGACGACGCCGCAAGCTCGATAATGGCTCAGATAAACTCCTTCAAGGCGACTAACCAGGAGAAGACCGGCGGAAATGTATCGAAGGATGAGGCTGAAACCAAGGCTCCCGCCCCTGCAGAAGAGAGCGAAGCGCCAGAGCAGGCTCAGCCTTCGCAGTCGGCGGAAACGTCCGAGACGCCCAACCCAGCCGCGGCCGCAGTCGACCAGATAGTGCGCGAAGCAGCGGCTAAGGCCGAGCAGGAGACTGGCAACGCAGGCAACAACCGTGGCGTAGTAGCTGCACAGGCGGAGGAGTCGGCGCCGGAGCCGCAGCAGGCCGCGCCTGCAGCCGAGGCTCAGCCAGCGGACGAATCTTCTTCCAAGCCTGCTACAGTCCAGGTCCCCGCACAGCCCGCAGCCTCGGCCGCAGCCCAGGCGGCTCCTGCCGATTCCGCAGAAGTTCCAGCCGGCCGTCCGCTGAACCCCTCGCCGATGCAGGCCGGAGCGCTGGAGACTAGAGAAAACCTCCTGGTCAGTGCCGACTGGCTCAAGGCCAACCTCAAAAACGTCGTGCTCATCGACTCGCGCCCCGAGAGCCTCTATCTCGGCGGACACATCCCTGGAGCCGTCAACGCGCCGTGGACCTATTTCGCGAACATGAACGCAAAGCAAGGCACAGACAAATGGGGCGTCATCTGGCCTGAGGCGACGATGGCGAAGCGTATAGGCGCGCTCGGAGTCAACGGTAAGAAGACCGTAATCGCCTACTGCGACGCCGGCGGCTGGGGACAGAGCGGCTGGACGCTCTGGATACTCCGCCAGGCTGGAATTAAGAACGCAAAGATACTGGAAGGCGGCATAGGCGCGTGGAAGGCTGCGGGAGGGAAGCTCGCGAAGGATAAGGTCAAGGCAAAGACAGTCGCTTTCACGATAAGCAAGTATGTGCCGAACTACACGGCGACGACTCAGTGGATAAACGACAACCTTGGCAAACAGGGTCTCGCAATCATCGACGTGCGCACGCAGCCTGAATTCGACGGAAAGATCCGCCCGTTCCAGGAAAAGCGCGCAGGACATCTCCCCGGCGCGATCAACATCTCGCGCGAGAACTTCGTGACCGAGCAGGGACATTTCAAGAGCGTTGAGGAAGTTACAGCGCTGCTCGCTCCCTATGGGATAACAACCGATACGGAGATAGTCGTTTACGACACGGCGGGCGTCCGCTCGGCCTTCGTGACGATGCTTCTGCGTTACGCAGGCTTCCATAAGAGCCAGAGCTACGACGCGGGCTTCCAGGCCTGGGCCGGCAACCCTGACCTCCCGATCGTAAAGCCATAAGCGCTTCGTAGGAAAAACGAAGAATATTACGAAGCCGCCGCGCCGTAAGGACGCGGCGGCTTTTTCATGCGCGGCACCGCCGCGTTCTCCGCCGCTGATTTCGCGGCGCCCCGTGAGGCCTGCGGAATCGCGATGTTTTAAGCAGTTCCAGTCAAAGCACCGGACGACGCGCGGCTTGCGCGGTTTTTCTGCGATTCGGCGCCGCGGCGGTAAATATGCAAGAAAGCCTTCGCTCATAGACAAACGAAAAAAGCCGCCTGCCTGAGCCTGCGGCTTTTTGTATGCGTTTAGTCGTTTTCGTAGATTTGCGGCGCGCGGCTGCGTTTGAGTATTGTTTCATAAACTTTATGCAAGCAGCGTAGGCTTGCGGTGCGTTTGTGATTTTACCATTACGGCTTCGCGCCGCCGGATTTGTCCTCGTCCCGTTCCTCTTCTGCTTCGAGCGCTTTTCTCTCCTGTTCGAGCTCTTCGAGGTAGCCCTTCCAGAGCTTCAGCGCAGCGGCGGCGAATACTGTGCCGCATACGAGCCCAGCTGCGATAGGCACGGGCTTCGGCACGCCCATCGCGTAGCTGCCGAGCCCGCCGAGCGCGTAACCGTAGGCGACTATGGTAGATATTGAAAGGATCAATACAATCAATCTCTTGTTCATGGCGATTATTTTACGGCTCGTGTGCACGGCTGTCAAAAATTTTCCGCAGAGCCAGAATTGCTCCATCTTTTGTTGCGTGCGCGCGTTTTTATGCTAAGATTGTTAGTTGTGTTTGTTCTACACCGCGTGCGTAGGAAGCGTGCGCGTCAGTTTTAGGAGGATGTTTTAATAATGCTACATCGGATGTATAACACCTCGTCGGATTCCGTGTACATAGAGCTGCGCGGAAAAATCTTGAGCCGCGAGCTAAAGCCCGCACAAAGGCTCCTCGAGGTTAAAATAGCAAACGAGATGGGGGTAAGCCGCACGCCGGTGCGCGAAGCGCTTCGCAGGCTGGCCAACGAAGGGCTAGTGAAGATCGTGCCCAACAGCGGCGCGCGCGTCGCCTCGCCGACCGCCCACGAAATGGACAACTCATACTCCGTCCGCGAATATCTTGAAAATATGAGCGTCGAACTCGCCTGCCGCTCCGGCATGGATAAGCGGACGCTGGAGCGTCTTGACGGCCTTGTGCGCGACGGCGACGCAGCCTTTGAAAGCGGCGATACGGATGCTTTCTTAGCTGCAAACGCCGATTTTCACCGCGTTATTGCTGAAGCGGGGAAGAACTACGTGCTCAGCGAGTATGTGGACAATATAATACAGCGCACCAACGTTTATATTTATTTCTACAGCAAGTTCATTGAAGCGGAGAACAAGTCGTCCGGCGAGCACCGCGCGATTTTGCGCGCTATCGCCCAGCGCGACAGAATCGGCGCGCAGGAGCTTATGAGGGCGCATCTGAAGCGCGTCCATGCAATGTTCTCGGATGCCGCCGTGAAGGCGAAGGAAAACGAATAGAGGGGGATCGAAGAAACCATGCCTAATATGACGAATATACCGTCGTTTGACTTGACCCGCAACTATGCGCGCGTCAAGGAGGAAATTAATGTAGCGGTGCTGCGCGTGCTCGAGACGCAGCATTTCATCCTCGGCCCGGAGGTTGAGGCGCTTGAGCGCGAGCTCGCCGCCTATCTTGAGGTCAAGAGCGCCGTCGGCTGCGCCTCTGGCACCGATGCTCTCGTGCTCGCCATGATGTCGCTGGATCTAAAGCCAGGCGACGAGGTCATCACGACGCCTTTTACATTTTTTGCGACCGTCAGCTGCATTACTCGCTGCGGCGGCACGCCGGTCTTCGCCGACGTAGACCCAGCAACCTACAACGTCAAATCTGAAGACATCCTTGCAAAGATTACGCCGCGTACGAGGGCCGTGCTTCCGGTACATCTTTTCGGACAGATGTGCCCGCTAGAAGAGATTAAGGACGAGCTTGCTTCCCGCAACATAGCCCTTGTCGAGGACTGCGCGCAGGCGATAGGCGCGCACCGCATGATAGGCGGCCGCGTCGCGCGCAGCGGCTCTGTAGGAAAGATGGGCTGCTTCTCCTTCTTCCCGACGAAGAACCTCGGCTGCTACGGAGACGGCGGTATGGTCGCGATAGCCGACGATGAAGAACTTGCAGCGAGGGTGCGCCGCCTGCGCGTCCACGGAGCTGGGACTACTTACTTCCACGACGAGGTCGGCATCAACAGCCGACTTGACGCCCTCCAGGCCGCGATTCTTCGCGTACGCCTGCGCCATCTCGAGGGGTGGAACGAAGAGCGCCGCATCGTCGCCGGACGCTACATGATGTTGTTCGGCGAGAAGGGACTGCTCGACTTTATAACGCCGCCTGCGGAGCTTTCGGGCGGACGCCATGTCTACCACCAGTACGTTGTACGCGCAAAGCGCCGCGACGAACTCCAGAAATATCTCGCTGAACGCGGAATTACGACGCGCGTCTATTATCCGCTGCCGTTGCACCTTCAGCATTGCTTCGCCTACCTCGGCTACAAGAAGGGCGATTTCCCGACGGCCGAGGCGCTCGCCGGCGATGTACTTGCGCTGCCGATGTTCCCCGAGCTGCTGCCGGAGGAGCAGGAGCGTATAGTGGGTGAAATTGCCGGTTTTTACGCTAAACAGGCATAAGGGGCGGCAAATATCGTATAATAGAAGTAATTTTAAATAACCTGGAGGTGTGCGGATGTTCTATCCGTTTTTCGACCCTACTATGATTCTGCTCATTCCCGCGATCGTACTCTCGCTTTGGGCGCAGTTCAAGGTGAAGGGGGCGTTCGCCAGATACAGCGAAATCAGAGCGGTGAGCGGGCTCTCCGCTGAGGAAGTCTCGCGCAGGCTGCTTGACAGGAACGGCCTTTCCAGCGTGCGCATCGAGCGCGTACCAGGCGAGCTTTCCGACCATTACGATCCCGGCGCGAAGGTGCTGCGCCTGTCCGACAGCGTCAACGCCAGCCGCAGCATCGCGGCGATAGGCGTCGCGGCGCACGAGGTCGGACATGCGGTGCAGGACAAGGAGAACTACGGCTTCCTTAGGTTCCGCAACTCGATAGTGCCGGTCGTGAACCTATGCTCGATGGCTTCCATGCCGCTCTTCTTTATCGGGCTGATTATAGGGTCGCTGAATCTTCTGAACCTTGGCATCGTGCTATTCTGCGGCGTGCTCGTGTTCCATCTTGTGACTCTGCCGGTCGAGTTCGACGCGAGCGCCCGCGCGCTGCGCATGCTGCGCGAGACGAACATTCTCTCTCAAAAGGAGATAGGCGGGGCGAAGGCCGTACTCGACGCGGCTGCTCTGACCTACGTGGCAGCGCTGGTAATGACGGTGCTTCAGCTCGTGAGGCTGATCGCGCTGAGCGGGCTGCGCCGCGACGAATAGCGTGCGGCGGGCAAGCAGCAAACAAAAACTTTCCGATTTTTATCGCCGGTCCAGACAGACCGGCGATTTTACGCCCGTATGTTATACAATAGTCAAATGAGAAAACCGTGCGTGCGTCGCGCGGCAAGGGGTTGAGATCATGAGAGGACTTGAAGCCGCTCTCGCCGTCTATGGCGAAGTGCGCGGCGGCGCTTTCGCATCCGAGGCGCTGCGCAAGGTGTACCAGGACATCGCGCCGGGCGACAGGAAGCTCGCCGCGACGCTGCTCTACTGTACGCTGCGCAGACAGAGCCTGTGGAAGACGATGCTGCTTAAATACTGCAAGCGGGGGCCGCGTGAGCTGCCGCCGCTTACGTGGAACGCGCTGATGATAGGCATAGCGGGCATCGTCGAGTTACGCCACTTTGCGCTGCCGGTGCTGATAAACGGTCTCGTGCAGGCGATAAAAAACAACGGCGGGCAGAAGGACGTCGGCCTCGTCAACGCCGTGCTCCACACCATGTCCGACGAATATCCGAGATTCCTAGAAAGCCTGAAAAAAAGCTCGGCGCTGCGCGACCAGGCGCTCTATTGGGGCGTACCAGGCTGGGCCGCCGCTCAGTGGTCGAAAGAGCTATCCATACAGGAGGCCAAGAAGCTCGTAAAGTCGAGCGGGATGAAGACGTATCTATCGCTGCGCCTTTCGGAGGGCGTCGACAGGGACGAGTACATAGCGGAGTACAACGCTTCAGGCCGCCATGCATGGCCCTCTCCATTCATCGAGCGCTCCGTGCGCACCGCGGCGAACCCATTCCCGCTTGAGCTTCCTGGCTTCGGTGAAGGCAAGATAATGCCGCAGAGCGAGTCGTCAATGCTCGCCGCCGAGACTCTGGCTAAGCGCGCCGCAGGGAAATATGTGCTCGACATGTGCTGTGGGCGCGGCGTAAAAACGGGCCAGCTCGCGGATATTATGCGCGGCGCGCGCATAGAGGCGTGGGACGTCTCCGAGCCTAAGATAAAGTCGGCGAAGTTCGAGATGATGCGCATGCGCGCGGAAGAACGCGTGAAATTTAAATGCGGCGACTCTCTGACGCTCGAGCCTGACGAAGCGCCGGACACTATACTGCTTGACGCGCCATGTTCCGGAAGCGGTACGTGGGGCAGGCATCCCGAGGCCAAATGGCGCTGTTCGCCGGAGCAGGTAGAAGAAAACGGAAAGCTTCAGCGCAAACTGCTAGAACGCGCAGTGAATTTCCTCGCGCCCGGCGGCGTCCTCATGTACAGCACATGCAGCCTCTTCCGAACCGAAAACGAAAAAATAGTCGCCGACGTCATGAGCCGCCATCCGGAGCTTGTCGAGCTTCCGGTCGAACGTAGGGCGGAGTTCATGCGCCGCGGCAAACCGTACGGGACCGTCATCATGCCCGCGCTGCCGTGGGTCGACGGATTTTACATGGCGATGCTCGCGAAGCGCCGCCACAGCTCCGCGGAGGTGAAATAAATGGGTAGAATACACCGCTTGGGGATGCTTGTCGCCTTCCTAGTCATAATCGGCTGCGCATACCTGGGCGTCAAGATGGTCTTCGTCGAGGACAAGAACGTCGACGTGCCGGGCGTCACTGGAATGCAGCTCGTCGACGCGCTCAACGCGCTCCAGACGCGCGGGCTTCTCGCGAAGGTCGACAAGGTCGACTCTTCAGCTCCGGAGGACACTGTGGTCGCGCAGAACCTGCGCGCTGGCGACAAAGTCTCCAAGGGCAAGGTCGTACTGCTCCGCGTCAGCAAGGGCGGAGCGGCGCACGCGATACCCGACGTGCGCGGACTGAAGTTCGAAGAGGGCGTAAAGATGCTCAGCGACGCCGGCTTCAAGGTCGACCGCGTCGTACGCGTCACCGACAAGCTCACGCCGTCGGGCACTGTGATCGCGCAGAACCCAGCAGCGCCGCAGCGCGTCTCGTCAAACTGCATGGTGACGCTGCTCGTCAGCAGCGGCGCGAAGGGTGAGAACTCCTTCGTCGCCGTCCCCGATCTGCGCGGCTACGGACAGCAGGCGGCGATAGATATGATCGAGCAGCTCGGGCTGCGCCTTGGACAGACCTCCGAGTCTCCTTCCGACGCAGTGCCGGAGGGCAGCGTGCTTGCCTCGCGTCCGAAGGCTGGAAGCCGGGTCCCCGCCGGTTCGCTTGTGAGCCTCACCTTCGCGCGCGCTCCGCTTCCGACCGACGCGCCGCCTGTCGAGGCGCCGCCTTCGAACGACCAGGACCCCGCGCGCGCCGAGGCTGTGCGCAAGGTTGTGATAAAGGAGACCAAGCCCGTGACGATACCGACGAAGCTGCCGCCGCGCGACGAAACGCAAGTGGCGACGGCCCCGCAGCAGCCGTCGCAGGCGAAAGCACCGCCTGCCGCCGAAACTCAGCCAGCGCAGCCGCCACAGCAGGAAGAGCCGAAGGCTGAGCGTCCGGCCGGCCCGCAGAAAACGGCTAAGGTGCGCTACCAGGTGCCGCCGCTCGCCAAGCCGCTCTCACTCAAAATCGAGCTTATGGACGATTACGGCACGCGTGTGCTGAAGGACGGTACGGCAAAGAGCGGGGAATACATATCGCTCAACGTCCCGTACTCGGGAGAGGCGAGGGTGACGATCTATCTCGGAGGCGAATTCGTATGGCAGGACCGCTACAACTAACAGAACTCAAAAAAGGACGCCGTATGCTCATAGCGCCGTCGCTGCTCTCCGCCGACGCGCTCGACATCGGCGGGCACATCGAGCGGCTTGAAGGCGAAGCCGACTGGCTCCATGTCGATATAATGGACGGCCATTTCGTGCCGAACTTCTCATACGGTCCTGCGCTCGTCAAAGCGCTGCGCAAACGCTGGCCAGAGGCATTCCTCGACGTCCACGTGATGGCGGAGCCCGCCGAGGACTTCGTAGATATGTTCCTCGCCGCCGGCCCTTCGTTGCTGACGGTACACGCCGAGGCTGCGAAGCACATCCACCGCGTGTTGCAAAAGATAAAGGATGCGGGCGTCCTCGCAGGCGTCTCGATAAACCCGGGAACTCCGGTTGTGCTGATTGAGCCCGTGCTCCACATGGCGGACCTCGTGCTCGTCATGTCCGTCAACCCAGGTTATGGAGGACAGTCCTTCATCGCCGAGACGCTCGACAAAGTCCGCGAACTGCGGATGCGCCGTGCTGAACTAGGCCTCGGCTATATCATCGAAATGGACGGGGGAGTGAACTTGATGAACGCCGCCGCCGTCTGCGAGGCGGGCTGCGACGCCGCCGTCGCAGGCAATGCGGTATTCGGACAGCCGAACCCAGCCGAAGTGATAAGAAAAATGCGCGCGTCGCTCGAATAACGGCGCAGGCGTACAATATATGCAAAAGGCCGCGGCTTAGCTCCGCGGCCTTTTGCGTACCCGAACGCCGATACTCGCCGGGCATGGTGTGGCGGTGCGCCAAAAGTATTGGCGCGCGCAGGCGCAGTAATATTAGAATAAACGCAGTATAAATCCGCGCACAACGCGCTGTGGAGGTGGGCACGCAAGGAGGCAAACTCCATTACGCTCGGCTGTCTTCAGGAAAATCCGAAAAAGCGCGCAAAACGCGGTGGAAAATAAAAAACGCGGACAGACTGAGTTCCGCTCAGGCGCTCAGAAAATGCCGGAAGTATGCGAAACATCAGCAAATCTTGTGAAGGGAGCTCCGCGCTATGAGAGCATCGGTAAAATTTAAAATTTGCGTCGACCTGCTGATGACAGCCGCGCTCTACGCTTGCATGGCCTATATGCTCGTCGGCGAAGAGGCGCACGAATGGATAGGAAGCGGCCTCGCTCTGCTTTTCGTCCTGCATAATGTGCTGCACCGCAAATGGTACGCGGCGCTCTACGCGGGGCGCTACACGCCGCTGCGGGCGTTTCAAACCGCCGTCAACCTGCTCTGCCTTGTCTCGATGACTGCCGTATCGCTCAGCGGCGTGGCTATGTCGCGTTACGTATACGACATACCGTTCCTGAGCGGCGGCGCGTCGCTCGCTCGTACCGTCCATATGCTCTCCGCCTATTGGGGCTACTGTTTCATCTCGCTGCACGTCGGCCTGCACTGGAGCATGGTGCTTGGCATGATAAATAACGCCGCCGCGCCGGGCGGGCAGCGACGGTTCACGCCCGTTTTGCGAATCGCTGGAGCCGCCGCGGCGTTGTTCGGCGCGTGCGCTCTGATGCGCCATAACCTGCTCGACTATATGTTCCTGCGCAGCCAATTCGTATTCTTCGACACCGGGCGGCCGCTCTATCTCTTCTTCATCGACTACGCCGCGATAATGGCGTTCTGGGCGTGGCTCGCCCATTACGCGCGGCTGCTGCTGATAAAGGCGGCGGCGCTGAAAGGAAAATAACGCGCAGTGTGCTGATGCAGTTGCGGCGATACGCCGCCTGTACGTTCATCTCCTCTGCCGTCCGGTAAAATAAACGCGCCGCATTTTTTGCGGCGCGCCAGGATTATCTCTTTTAAGTTTTTCGCGCGTCTATCCGTTCGCGCCCCTCTTCCTCTTCGACACGAGCGCGTAAAACGAGACCGAAATCAGCAGCACGAGGCCGTCGACGAAGCGCGTCCAGAAACCGGACCAGCCGGAGCTTACTATTCCGGCCTCTATCGTACCCATCATTATTGATCCTACGACCGTGCCCCAGACCGTACCGCTGCCGCCGTAGACGGAAGTGCCTCCGATGAAGACCGATGCGAATACGAGCAGCAGATAACCCTCGCCCTGCGTCGGCCACCAGTTGCCCATCTCGGCGGTCGCGAGGACGCCAGCGAGCCCGGCGGCGAAGCCGAGGTAGGCGAATACGCCTGTGCGCGCGGCGCTTACCGGCATCCCGAGCATTTTAGCGACATCTATGTCGTCGCCGATGAAGCGCAGGTCGTCGCCCCACGAGGTTCGGTGGTAGACGAGCGCCGTAACGGCGGCGAATAGCAGAGCCCACACAGACTGCATCGGCAGGAAGCCTCCGAGCCTGCCGACAAGCACGGCCATCTCCGGATTGTCCATCTTGAGTTCGATGCCGAGCGGTATCGCCGTGCCGCCCGAGAGGAGCATTACGCAGCCGCGCCAGAAAAAGTCGAAGCCTATCGTCGCGACTATCGCTGGCACGCCAGTGCGCGTAATCATAAAGCCGTTTACGAATCCGATCGCGAGCCCAACCGCCGCGCCCGCCGCCGCGCCTGCGATAACGGAGCCGGCCGTCTTAGAAACGAGCGCGAATACAAAGCCTGACATAGCCATGTTCGAGGCGAACGACAGATCCATCTCGCCTGTTACTACGACCAGCGTCATCGCCGTCGCGACTATCATGATGAAGGGAATCGTCGAAAGGAAGGTCATGTATATGCTGCCCGAAAGGAAGGCCCCGGGCGCGCGCAGCGCGAAGAATGCCCACAGCGCGAAGAGCACCGCGGTGATTATAAGCTGGTTTTTGCTGTTCTTTGCGAAATCTGAAAAATTCATCTCTCCGCCTCCATCAGCCGCGCGAAGAGGTCGTGCTCCGAAAGCTCGTCCTTGCGCCATTCGCCGAAAACCTTGCCGTGCGAGAGGATTACGAAGCGGTCTGCGACGCGGTGTGCGTGCTCTATCGTGTGCGTGATGACGACTACGGAGCGCCCCTCGGACTTCAGCAGCCGCATGAAGTCGAGCACCTTCTCCGCCTCGCTGACCGCAAGCGCCGTCGTCGGCTCGTCGAGGATGACCGCGCTCGCCTTGAAATACATCGCGCGCCCGATCGCCAGCCCCTGACGCTCGCCGCCCGAAAGCGACGCCGCCGGAGTGTCTGGCGATATCCCCGCGCCCGATAGGCCGAGACGTGAGATAATCTCCGCCGCCGCCTCGCGCTCGCGCTTCGCGTCGATGAGGCCGAAGCGCGTCTTGAGATGCCGCCCCGCGAAAAGATTGCGCCAGAGCGGCTGCGAGACGCCGAGCGCTCTGTCCTGATAGACCGCCTCGACGCCGAGGCTGCGCGCGTGCGCGACGCTGAACCTCGTCACGCGCGCGCCGTTGATCTCGACAGTGCCCGAGGTCGGCGCGTAGAGGCCCGAGATAATCTTAATCAGCGTAGACTTGCCCGCGCCGTTGTCGCCGAGCAGCGCCGTAATCTCCCCGCGCTCAAGGGAAAAGTCCACGCCCCGAAGGGCGTGGACGTTCCCGAAAGATTTGCGGATATCCCGCATCTCCAGGATTTTAGTCATATCATCTAGCGTATAGCCTTCTCCGCGAGCGGCGCTATCTGATCGATGTTGTCCTTCGTCACGAAGCCGCCTGCCGTATCCACGTAAATTCCGCCGAAGCTGCCGCGCTTGTTGAGCACTATCTGATTGACCGCGAGGTAGGCCATCATGTAAGGCTGCCCTTCGGAGACGAGGCCGACGTAGCCGCTCTTGATAGCCTCGGCCGTCGCGGGCGAGAGGCTGAATCCGGCTATCCCGACGGAGCCGGGTTTGATGCCCGCCGAGCGCAGCGCCGTCCCGGCCTGCGCCGTCAGCGCGCCGTGGTCGATGACGATGAGCTTGCAGTCCTTGTGCGCCGCGATATAGCCGGTGAGTATCGGCGCGCCGAGAGTCGCTTCCTTGTTCGCCTCCGGCGAAATTTCAAGATAGTCCACGTCGAGTCCCGCGTTCGTGTAAACGTCTACGAGAGCCTGCGCGCGGAGTCCGCGTCCGGGAACGCTCTTAAGCCCCCATACGAGCACCTTGTCGCCCTTCTTGAGTCCGAAGTGCGTAAGGCTGCGCTCGGCGAGCATCTTGCCCTGGCCGTAGTTGTCGACGCCGATATAGCTGTAGCCCTTAGCCTGATATTTCTCGAATGTCTTCGGCAGCGGCGTATCGACGCACATGACCTGGATGCCCTTGCCGATAGCCTCGCCGATCAGCGGCATATAGGCGTCGTCTCCCGGCGCTCCGATGACGACCATGCCGTCTGGGGTCGTCGCCATGCCCTGGCGGAAGTTCGTAATCATCTTCTCCGCGTTCCAGTCCGAGTAGACGAACTTGATCTCGATGCCGAGGTCGTCCGCAGCCTGCTGCGCGCCGTTCTGGAGCACGGTGGCGTAAGACTCTC
>URAG01000051.1 GCA_900545755.1 uncultured Cloacibacillus sp.
TGTAGCGGTTTGAGAGCACCGCCGCAGCGACGAGCGCGCTGTCCTTGATGCGAACGCCGTGGTGGACCTGGAAGCGCTCCTTGAGGCCGCGCAGAATAGAGACGGTGTCTTCAACGCTTGGCGGCTCTACGAGCACAGGCTGGAAACGTCTTTCCAGCGCCGCGTCTTTCTCTATATATTGACGGTATTCCTCGAGCGTCGTCGCTCCGATACAGTGCAGCTCGCCACGTGCAAGCAGCGGCTTCAGCATGTTGCCTGCATCTAGCGCGCCATCGGTCTTTCCGGCGCCGACTATGGTGTGTAGCTCATCTATGAAGAGAATGATGCGTCCTTCGCTCTTCTTCACTTCGTCGAGCACGGCCTTGAGGCGTTCCTCGAACTCGCCGCGGAACTTAGCCCCAGCGATCAGCGAGCCCATGTCGAGCGCGAAAATAACGCGGTCTTTGAGATTCTCCGGGACGTCGCCGCGCATGATGCGCATAGCAAGTCCTTCAGCTATAGCCGTTTTGCCGACGCCAGGCTCGCCTATCAACACAGGGTTGTTCTTCGTCTTACGGCTCAGAATACGTATCGTGCGGCGTATTTCCTCGTCACGCCCTATGACCGGGTCAAGCTTGTTCTCACGTGCAGCCTTCACAAGGTCGCGCCCGTATTTCTCTAACGCGTCATAAGTGTCCTCCGGTGTGTCGCTAGTCACGCGCTGGTTCCCGCGCACTTCGGAAAGCGTCTTAAGGAAGTTGTCAGGCGTGACGCCGAAGGTCTCGAAGATTTTGCCGAGCGGGCTGCCCTTCGTCTCGTATAATATAGCTAGGAAGATGTGCTCGACCGATATGTACTCGTCCTTAAGGCTGTCCGCCTCATCTTCCGCTCTCACCAGAATCTTCGAGAGACGCTGGGAAATATAGATTTTGCCGCTTTCCTGCCCCGCGCCTGAGACCTTCGGTTTGCGGTTAAGCTCGTTTTCTATAGCTCCCGCGATATTGCGGACGGGAACGTTCATTTTTTCAAGAAGTCGCGGGATAAGCCCGTTCTCTTGCTTTATAAGCGCAAGAGCTATGTTTTCAGCGTCAACCTCCTGATGCCCGTAACGGACTGCGAGGTTCTGTGCGTCGTAGAAGGCTTCCTGTGACTTCTGCGTTAGTTTATTCATATCCATGTGGATCCCTCCCCGTTAGTCGTATTTAACCAATACTGACTTAACGCTGATATTATAATACATCAACGAATATCAGACAATAGTTTTTTTTGAAAAAAATTACAGATTAAATTTACAGGGTTTTGGGGTAAATAGATGACTATTTGAACTTTGCATAGGGGCGTTGATTTATTCTGCAGTTTGTTATAGAATCAAAGAGCTGATGAAAAATGATGAAAAAAGCTGAAAATTAAGATTTTCTCCTTGACAAGCTCATAATTAAAGTATAATGTTAAGCAGTCGGTGCAAGCCGATGATACAATATTTCCTGTTGGGAGGCAACACCTTGAAAAGCAACGGCACAGTAAAATGGTTCAACGCGACGAAGGGTTACGGATTTATCACCACCGACGAGGGCAACGACGTATTCGTACACTTCAGCGCAATCCAGGGCGAGGGCTTTAAGACCCTTGACGAGGGCCAGAAAGTAAGCTTTGAAATCACGCAGGGAAGCAAAGGCCCCCAGGCTTCCAACGTTGAAAAGCTGTAAGCTTCATCAACTAGTATTTCTTTCGTATTTATTATAGATATAAAGAAATCGATTTGAAAGGGAGAGCGCTTGACGTTCTCCCTTATTTTTTATACCATTCAGCCGTTTGGATATAAGATGTCTTTCCCCAATAGTTTTTCATTGTGTTATAATCAACATCTGACTAATATTAACTTTTGCCGCCGTTAAGGCGGGAACTCAGGAGGAGCTTAATGTCCCTTATTGAAGATAGACAACTTTCCGCGAACAGCCTGCGCCGCACGGCTAACCTGAAAGCCCTTGGCTTCAGGACGACGAAGGGGCTTGATCAGCTTTCTGGGCTCATCGGGCAAGAGCGCGCCGTGCGTTCCGTCAATTTCGGATTATCAGTGCAGAGTAAAGGATACAATATATTCATGGTCGGCGAGCCCGGCTGCGGTCGCACCACCTACGCGCTGAAGGAGCTGAAGCGCGCCGCAGCATCAATGCCGGTGCCGGACGATTGGGTTTACGTCTACAATTTTGACGACCCGAGCGTCCCTCTTGCGATCAACCTGCCCGCCGGCAAGGGGCGCGAGCTTGCTAAGGACGCATCTGACGCCGTCGAGGAACTGAAAACGGCGCTATCTAAAGCATTCGACAACAATGAATTCGAAGACAGCAAGGCGCATCTAGTCAAGGCGTTCCAGGACGAGGGCTACTTGATTATGGACGATCTGCGCAAATGGGCCGAGTCGAAGAATTTCGCAATCAAGCGTACGCCGCAGGGCTTCGTCAACCTTCCGCTGATAATGGCCCCGCCCGTCGTCCCGCAGAACGGCGAACCGGCTGAGGGCGAAGAGCAGAAGGATCATGAGCCCGTGCTGCGCGAAATGCAGCAGGAGGAATTTGAAAAGCTCACCGAAGAACAGCAGGCCGAACTGCAAAAAGCCTCTGAGGAAATTTCGCAGAAAACTCTCGAAAAACTGCGCCTAATCCGCGAAAAGGAAAAGGACCTCAAAGACAAGATACACGAGCTAGAAAGCCAGATCTGCCGGGTCGCCACCGCTCCGGTCATGTCGGAGCTGCGCGCGAAGTATCATCCGAACGAAAAGCTGGAGCGCTGGCTTGACGATTTCTCCGAGGACATCATAGCGAACTTCAACGTCTTCCTCGCCGCGGTGCGCGACGACCAAGCTGACGTGGATTTCTCGCGCTACGAAGTGAATGCCTTCGTCTGCAACAACCCGAACGACGGCGCTCCTGTCATCAGCGAGACGAACCCTATATACTACAACCTTGTCGGCAAGGTGGATTACGAAAACCGGCAGGGAAACCTGTACACAGACTTCCGCCGCATAACGCCCGGAGCGATGCACAGGGCTAACGGCGGCTTCCTGCTTCTAGATGCCGACGAGCTTCTGCGCCAGTTCATGTCGTGGGACGTGCTGAAACGCGTGCTGCGCTATCGCGAGCTTGCAATTGAAAACCTCGCGGAGCAGCTTGGCTATATTCCTGTTTCGTCTCTGCGCCCGGAACCGATTCCGGTCGACATGAAGGTCGTAATCGTCGGGACGCCGTACCTTTATTATCTGCTGAACATATATGACCCGGAATTCTCCAAGGTCTTCAAGATAAAGGCCGAATTTGACTCCGAGATGGCGCGCACCGACGAAAGCGAGATGCAGATAGCGCGCTTTATCGCTGGGTTCGTCGAACGCGAGGGTAAGCTACATTTCACGGCTGCGGCGGTCGGCGAGGTAATCGAATGGGCCGCGCGCCTCGTCGAGGACAAGAACAAGCTTTCGACGCAGCTCAATAAGATAGCTGAAATACTCGTCGAGTCGACGGCGCGAGCCAAATCCGAGGGCAAGCGTCAGGTCGGTATCGACCACGTCAGGAGCGCGCTCGCCGAGAAAATGTTCCGCTACGATATGTGGGAAGAAAAAGTCCTTGACGAATACAAGAACGGCGTCATACGTATAGATACCGACGGCTACGAGGTTGGGCAGATAAATGGCCTGACCGTCTCGCAGCTCATTGACCATTCGTTCGGCTCGCCAGTGCGCATAACGGCGAACGTTTTTATGGGCACCGAAGGCGTCGTCAATATAGAGCGCGAGGTGCGCATGACTGGACCGATACATAACAAAGGGCTTATGACGCTGTCGAGCTATCTCGGACGCATGTACGCTAAGAAATATCCGCTTTCAATAAGCGCGCGCATAGCCTTCGAGCAGACATATGGCGGCATTGAGGGCGACAGCGCGTCGTCTACAGAGCTTTACTGCCTGCTTTCGGCGATATCCGAGATTCCACTCAATCAGGGGATAGCGGTGACTGGCTCCGTCGACCAGCGCGGCAACATACAGCCTATAGGCGGAGTCAACGAAAAGATAGAGGGCTTCTTCAATTATTGTAAGCACAACGGGCTGACCGGTCGACAGGGCGTCATGATTCCCGTACAGAACGAGCAGCATCTAATGCTGAGTCACGAGGTCACGGAAGCAGTTAAAAAGGGTAAGTTCCATATATGGAGCATATCGACGATAGACGAGGGGATAGAGATACTGACTGGCGTGCCGGCCGGAACGCCTGACAAAAACGGCGATTACCCGAAGGAGAGTGTACACGGACGTGTGCAGGCTGCACTTGAGGATTGGCTTGAACGTTCGTACCGCTACAAGAAAGTCATAAGCGACAGGGTGGACCCGCCGAAGAAAAAAAGGGCGCCGAAGAAATCCTCCGCCGATAAGAACGCGCCTGAGCAAGGTGAGAAAGAGGCCGAGTGATGGCGCTGCACGACGTTAAGGAAATTCTCGACGGACTCGAAGCGCTTTATGGCAACGAAGCGCGTCCAGCGGGCGACTTTTATTATGAAGAGCCGCTGGACGACCTGATACTGACGATATTGTCGCAGAACACCAACGACAAGCTGCGTGACAAGGCCTTTGCGAATATGCAGTCGCGCTATTCGTCGTGGGAAGAGGTCGCCTCCGCCGATATTGAAGAGTTGAAGGATGTTCTGCGCATCGCTGGCATGAGCGGTACAAAGCCGCCGCGTATTCAGCAGATACTCGCGGCGGTGAAAGACAAGTTCGGCGTCTATTCGATAAAAGAGCTCCGCGGCTGGACGCAGCCTGAGGTTCGTGCGTACCTCACGTCGCTTCCCGGCGTCGGGCCGAAAACCTCTGCGATAGTCGAGTGCTTCGACCTCGACATGCCGGGTTTTCCTGTTGACACGCATATCACACGCCTCAGCAAACGCTTTGGCTGGGCGGCGGAGAAGCTGCCGCCCGACAAGATTCAGGAGATTCTCGAGGCCGAGCTGCCGAAGGAGCGTTTTCGCGGCGGCCACCTGAACTTCCTCGAACACGGGCGCGGAGTATGCAATGCGCGTAAGCCGCGCTGCGGCGAATGTACTTTAATACGGTGGTGCCCTTTTGGACAGAAAGAGCTTGAAGCCGTCTCTGATTAACGCCAGAAAAAAATTCCTCGCTGCCGCGAAGCGGCAGGGCTGGACGGAAGCCGAAGGCGTTGTCTGCGCCCTGTCGGGCGGCGGCGATTCGGTCGCGACGCTGTGGATGCTCAAAGAGTTTTTCAAAGGGCGCGTCGTCGCGGCGCATCTCGACCACTGCACGCGCGAGGGCGAGTCGCACCGCGACGCGGAGTTCGCGCGCTCTCTTTGCCGCGAGTGGGGAATAGAGTGTGCGGTAAAGGTCGTCGACGTGCATGAACGGCGCGAGAAGGGCGAGTCTTTCGAGATGTCCGGACGCCGCGCGCGCTACGAACATTTTGAAGAGACTGCGCGCCGTTATGGGCTGCCATTTATAGCCGTCGGCCACAACGCAGACGATGTCGTAGAGACGCAGTTGTTGAACCTAGCGCGCGGCACCGGGCTTGCGGGGCTTCGCGGAATACCGGAGCGCCGCGGCAACATCATCCGTCCCGTCATAGATTTCACGCGTGCCGAGCTGCGCGCGCTTCTTACAGAAAATGAAATCCCGTGGCGCGACGACGCCACGAACGACGAATCCGACTATATGCGCAACAAAATCCGCAACATACTCATCCCTTGGATAAAGGACAACCTCAATCCCGGCTTTGAAAAGGTCATGCTCGGCCTCGCACGGCAGGTTACGCTCGAAACAGCGGAACGCGGTGCCGAAGCGCTGCGGGCTCTCGAGGCCGTCGCCTACGCGCAGCCTCCCGCGCTCGCCGCGTGGCACGCGGCACCGCTGAAAGGACTGACCGACGGCATGCTCTGCGAAATGCTGCGCGTACAAGGCGCGCTGCTCTCGCTTCCAGTGCTTTCGCGTAAGCGCACGGAGGAGCTCGCGTCGCTCATCAGGCGCGGAGGCTTTTGGCGCTTCCAATGGGCTTACGATGTCGAGGTCTGCCATTCGGAGCGCGGCGTCGGATGGCTGCGGCGCGCCGACGTCGAGAAGGCGCGCGCGCGCGCCAAAAGCCGCGGCGAAAATTCATTGCCGTGGTGGGCGGGATAATTAAAAGTGTGGTATCATTCTCTGTTGTTGCAGACTATTTTCCTCCGCGAAGGAGTGCGTGAGAATGGAATATAGAATAGGCAGAACGCTGATACCGGAAGATAAGATAAGGGACAAAGTCAAAGAGCTCGGCGCGAGAATACGCGGGGACTATGCAGGTAAGCAGGTCGTCTTCGTCTGTGTGCTGAAAGGCGCGGTCGTATTTTTCTCTGATTTGATACGTGAGATTGGACCTGAGGTCGACGTGCAGCTTGATTTCCTCGCGATAGCCTCATACGGCGCTTCTACTAAGAGCAGCGGAGTTGTAAAGATTCAGAAGGACCTCAGCACCGACGTTCGCGGCAAGCACGTCGTGATAGTCGAAGACATCCTCGACACGGGACTTTCGTTGAATTATATAAGCGAGCTGCTTCGCGGGCGCGGCCCGGCTTCGCTTGAGATATGCGTCCTGCTCGACAAAGCGGAGCGCCGCACGCAGCCTGTAGAAGTGAAATATTGCGGCTTCGTAATCCCGGACGAATTCGTCATCGGTTACGGTCTCGACTACGCGGGCCGCTTTCGCCAGCTCCCCGCGATACACATAGCGGAGCCCGCCGATTAAATTTTATATAAGGAAGAAAAGGAAAGAGAGGACAAGATAGATTGAAAAAAATTTCTAAGAACGTGGGGATGTACATTGTCCTGATCGTGCTAGTGGTCAGCCTCGTCAATGTATTCCTCGGTCCCGACAGCAATCAGAAATCAACACAGACGAACGTTATGCCGTACAGCACCATGATGCAGGAAGTCAACAACGGCAACGTATCGAAGGTGCGCATTGACCACGAGCAGCTGACCGGAATTCTGAAATCCGGCGGCGAGTTCAAGACTTTCATCCTCGACGCGGCCTCTCTGCCGTCGATTCTCTCCGAAAAAGGAGTGGAAGTCGAAGTCGTACCGCCGCCTAAAAACTCGTGGCTGACGGCGCTGCTTACCTCGCTGCTTCCGACGCTGCTGCTCATCGGCGTCTGGATTTACTTCATCTACAACATGCAGGGCGGCGGCAGCAAGGTCATGGGGTTCGCTAAGAGCAAGGCGAAGCTCTTCCTGGACAACCGCCCGAAGGTTACCTTCGCCGACGTAGCGGGCTGTGACGAATCTAAGGAAGAACTGGAAGAAGTAGTGCAGTTCCTAAAAGACCCCACGAAATTTACAAAGCTTGGCGCTAGAGTGCCGCGCGGCGTGCTTCTGCTCGGCGCTCCTGGAACTGGAAAAACGCTTCTTTCTAGAGCCGTCGCGGGAGAGGCCGACGTGCCGTTCTTCAGCATCAGCGGCTCAGACTTTGTTGAAATGTTCGTAGGCGTCGGCGCTGCGCGTGTCCGCGATCTTTTCGAACAGGCGCGCAAATATCAGCCATGTATCATATTCATAGATGAAATCGACGCAGTCGGGCGTCACCGCGGAGCGGGACTCGGCGGCGGGCACGATGAGCGTGAGCAGACGCTGAACCAGCTGCTCGTTGAGATGGACGGCTTTGAAGCAGGCTCGGGAATAATACTTATAGCTGCGACGAACCGCCCCGATATACTAGATCCTGCACTTCTTCGCCCTGGACGCTTTGACCGCCAGGTCGTCGTCGACCGCCCAGACGTAAACGGACGCCGCGACATTTTGAAAGTCCACCTTCGCGACAAGAAAATAGAAGACGACGTAGACATAGACGTGATTGCGCGCAGGACGCCCGGCTTTGTCGGCGCCGACCTTGCGAACCTCGTCAACGAAGCTGCGCTTCTCTCGGCTCGCCGCGACAAGGAGAAGCTTGGAATGCCGGAGTTCGAAGAGGCTATTGACCGCGTCATGGCTGGACCAGAGCGTAAAAGCCGCGTCATAAGCGAGAAAGAGCGCGAAATAATAGCGTACCACGAGGCGGGACACGCTCTCGTCGCGGCGAAGATAAAGGGTACCGACCCGGTCCACAAAATTTCCATAATTCCGCGAGGACATATGGCGCTCGGCTACACGCTCCAGCTGCCGGAGGAGGACAGGTTCCTCGTCTCTAAGCAGGAACTTTCCGACCGGATTTGCGTGTTACTCGGAGGCCGCGTCGCGGAGATGATACGCTACGGCGACGTGACGACCGGCGCGTCGAACGACCTTGAACGCGCTACGCAGATAGCGCGCCAGATGGTGACGCAGTTCGGCATGAGCGAGAAGCTCGGCCTTGTCACGCTCGGACGCAAGCAGCACGAGGTCTTCCTCGGCCACGACATAGTAGACGACAGGAACTACAGCGAAGAGGTCGCACACACCATAGACCTTGAAATCCGCGCGATAATCGACGGCTGCATGAACAAGGCGCAGGAGATACTGACAGAGAATCGCGAGCGCCTTGAGGAAATAACGCAGCGGCTTCTCAAGGAAGAGGTGCTCGAGGGAGACGAACTCGACGAGCTGCTCGGCTATCCAAAGAAGGAGCATCCAACTGAAGGCGACAAGAAAAAAAACGCCGCGGCGGAGGGCGGAGAAGCGCCCAAAGAAGAGAACGGCGGCTGCTCCTCTTCAGAGTCAGGAGACGAAGTTGTGCGTGAGCTTCCCGATATTGAACAAGTCGACGAAAAGACACTCAACGCACCGATGGACGAGAGCAAATAAAAATACACGGGCCGCTCAGCAACAGGGCGGTCCGATTTTTATACGCCGCGCACAACTTGACCGTTTGTGCTAGAATTTAACGGTTTTAGTTACATAGTGGAGGATGTGCGCGAAAGATAAAAATGGAAGATAGATTTAAGCTGACAGCGCCATTCGGCCTCTCAGGCGACCAGCCGCAGGCCGTCGATAAACTTGTGCGCGGCTTTCTCGAAAAGGACGGGACGCATCAGACGCTGCTCGGCGTTACAGGCAGCGGCAAGACCTTCACGATGGCGAACGTCATCGCGCGGCTCAACCGCCCGACGCTCGTCCTAGCCCACAATAAAACTCTCGCAGCGCAGCTCTACAGCGAGTTTAAGGAGTTCTTCCCCGAAAACTCCGTGAATTACTTCGTCTCCTACTACGATTATTATCAGCCCGAGGCGTATATACCGGCTTCCGACGTTTACATCGAAAAAGATGCGTCTGTAAACGAGCGCATAGAGAAGCTGCGCCTCATGACGACGAAGGCGCTGCTCGAACGGCGCGACGTCGTCGTCGTCGCAAGCGTCTCGTGCATCTATGGCCTCGGCAAGCGCAAGAACTACGAGGACGCGATCTTCCGCTTCGCCTGCGGCGAGCGCTGGGAGCGGCGCGACTTCATGATGAAGCTGCTCGCGAACTACTACGAGCGCAACGACATGGCGCTTGTTCCCGGGACGTTCCGCAGCCGAGGCGAAACTATGGAGATATTCCCGTCGTACAGCGACACGGCGCTGCGCATATACTTCTTCGACGATGAGATCGAGCGGATAGACGAGATAGACCCTGTCAGCGGCAACAGCGTGATGCGTAAAGAGAAGGCCGGCGTCTTTCCGTCGAAACATTACATTACGAGCCCCGACGCTATAAAGAACGCCGCGGGCGCAATAGAGAAAGAGATGGAGGAGTGCTGTGCGCGCTTCACGAGCGAGGGAAAGTACCTGGAAGAGGAACGGCTGCGCATGCGCACTAAATACGACCTTGAAATGCTGCTCGAAGTCGGCTACTGCTCCGGCATTGAGAACTATTCCCGCTACCTCGACGGGCGCGAGGCTGGAGACCCGCCGGGCACGCTGCTCGACTTCTTTCCGAAGGACGCGCTCTTTTTCGTCGACGAGTCCCACATGACGCTGCCTCAGGTGCGCGGAATGTACAACGGCGACCGGGCGCGCAAAGAAATACTCGTAGCGCACGGCTTCCGTCTTCCGTCATGCCTCGACAACAGACCGCTGAAGTGGGACGAATTCGAGCCGGTGCTGAAAAACGCGCTCTTCATCTCCGCGACGCCCGGCGACTATGAGTTTGAGCACTCTGACCACGTCATCGAACAGCTCATACGCCCGACCGGAATCCCAGATCCAGAGGTCGAGGTCCACAAAGCCACCGGGCAGGTCGACGACCTACTCGCCGAGATACGCCCGATAATCGATCGCGGCGAGCGCGTGTTGGTCTCGACGCTTACAAAGCGCTCCGCCGAGGACCTCGCGGAATACATGGCCGACCTCGGCATCAAGGTACGCTACATCCACTCGGAGCTCGACACCTTTGAGCGCGCCGAACTGCTGCGCGACCTACGCCTCGGCGTCTTTGCGGTGCTCGTCGGAGTCAACCTTTTGCGCGAGGGCATAGATCTGCCGGAGGTCTCGCTCGTCGCAATACTCGACGCCGACCATGAGGGCTACCTGCGCGCGCACCGCTCTTTGATACAGATGATAGGCCGCGCCGCGCGCAACAGCGCGGGAAAGGTCATACTCTACGCCGACGTGATAACAGACAGTATGGCGCTCGCAATGAAAGAGACGAAACGCCGCCGCGAGGCGCAGATTGCTTTCAACGAAGAACATCACATAGAGCCGAAGACTATTATAAAATCCGTCAGAAACCTTCTCCCGGACGAACTCACCGACGATAACGAGGAACATTACGCCGGAATGCGCGCCGCTTCGCCGCTTGCCGAGACAAAGGAAAGCATAGCCGAGCTGGAGCGGAAAATGTGGGAGGCTGTGGAGAAGCTCGACTTTGAGACGGCGGCTCAGCTCAGGGACGATATACAGAGACTGAAAGGCGGAAACGCGATTGGAACAGGAAATAAAAATTATAGGAGCAAGGCAGCACAACTTAAAAAACGTAAGCGTAAATATACCCAAAAATAAACTGGTCGTGGTTACAGGGCCGTCTGGCTCCGGCAAATCGTCGCTCGCCTTCGACACGATTTACGCCGAGGGGCAGCGCCGCTACGTCGAGTCGCTCTCGTCCTACGCGCGCCAGTTCCTTGGAATGTCGGACAAACCCGACGTCGACGACATAACGGGGCTGTCGCCCGCTATATCTATAGAACAGAAGGGCACGGGGCACAACCCGCGCTCTACGGTCGGCACTGTCACGGAGATATACGACTATCTGCGCCTGCTCTTCGGGCGGGCCGGAACTCCGCATTGCCCGAAATGCGGACGCGAGGTCCACCGTTACAGCGTCGACGAGATAATAGACCTGATATTCAAGGAATACGACGGAAAACCGCTGGAAATATACTCGCCAGTCGTCAAGGGCAAGAAGGGCGAATACAAGAACCTGCTGCTGAAGCTGCACCAGCAGGGCTATATGCGCGCGCGCATCGACGGCACGCTCTACTGGCTCGAAGAGGCGGTGGAGCTCGACAAAAAGCGCCGCCACACGATAGAGTGCCTCATCGACCGCATGAAAGTGCGCGAGGACAACCGTTCGCGCCTCAGTGAAGCGGTCGAGATGGCACTCAAGCTCTCGGACGGTTTTGTGCTGCTCGTCTCCGCGGGAATGCCTGACAACGAGTTGACAGAGAAGTACGTCTGTCCCGTCTGCGAAATAAGTCTGCCGGACATCGAGCCGCGCCTTTTCTCGTTTAACGCGCCGGCGGGGGCCTGCCCCGATTGCGGAGGTCTCGGTTTTCATATGCACTTCTCGCCGGAGCTCGCGGTGAACCCGGAGCTCCCGATCGCGGATGGCGGCTTTATCCCGTGGAAGTCGATGAAGCACATGATCCAGAAGGCCGAGAAGCTCGCGGAGAAAAAGGGCTGGGATATATCGAAGCCCTTCGGCGAGCTGCCGCGCGAGGTGCAGGAGGCGATGCTTTACGGTTCCGACGAAGTGCTGCCGCTCGTCTTCACAGACCGCAGCGGCGACTGGGAATATAACGGCAAATATATCGGCCTTATCCCTTGGATAGAAAAACGCTACAACGAAACGGAATCAGAAAATTATAAAGAAGAGCTCGACCGCTACCGCGTCGAGGACGTCTGCGCAACATGCAAGGGCGCGCGGCTCAAGCCAGAAGCGCTAGCCGTCACGCTCGGCGGCTATAACATTAAACAGCTTACGGAAATGCCTGTTGACGAACTGATCAAGGTCCTAGACGGGCTTGAACTGGGCGCGCGCGAGCAGAAGATCGTCGGCGTCGCGCTCATCGAGGTGAAAAAGCGCCTCGCCTTTCTAAACGACGTCGGCGCAGGTTATCTCAGCCTCTCGCGCCGCGCTGATACGCTCTCCGGCGGCGAAAGCCAGCGCATACGCCTCGCCTCGCAGATAGGCTCTCAGCTCACGGGCGTCCTCTACGTACTCGACGAGCCGACGATAGGGCTGCACCCGCGTGACACGAACAGGCTGCTCGACACGCTGCGCGCTATACGCGACATTGGAAACACCGTGCTCGTCGTCGAGCACGACCGAGACACTATGGCGGCAGCGGACCACATACTCGAGCTGGGCCCCGGCGCCGGCGAGCTCGGCGGAGAGCTGATAGCGAACGGCAGCGCGGAAGAGATAATGAAGGGAAACTCCAGCACGGCGCTCTACCTGCGCGGCGAGGCCGACGGGACATACATCCCGCATCCGACGCGGCGCAAGCCTTCGTCGTTCGTCAAGGTGCGCGGCGCGCGCGAAAACAACCTCAAAAAGCTCAACATAGACATCCCGCTGAACACCTTCGCCTGCCTCTCCGGCGTATCAGGCTCGGGTAAAAGCACGCTGCTCTACGAAATCCTCTACAAGGGGCTGCGCGGCAAGTTCGACCGCGACTTCCGGGAACGTCCCGGAAAATTCGACTCGATAACGGGTTACGAGCCGCTGCGCAACATCGTGCTTGTCGACCAGAGCCCGATAGGGCGCACGCCGCGCTCGAACCCGGCGACCTACACCGGCGTATTCACCTACATACGCGAGTTTTTCTCTGAGCTTCAGGAGTCGAAGCTGCGCGGCTATCAGCCGGGGCGCTTCAGCTTCAACGTCAAGGGCGGACGCTGCGAGGCCTGCAACGGCGACGGGGTCATAAAGGTCTCGATGCTCTTCCTGCCGGACGTCTACGTGAAATGCGACGTCTGCAAGGGCAAACGTTACAACCGTGAGACGCTTGAAGTCAAATACAAGGGGCTTTCGATTGCGGACGTGCTCGATCTGACCGTCGACGAGGCGGCGGAGTTCTTCGGCGCGGTGCCGCGCATAGCGAACAAGCTCAAGACGATACAGGAGGCCGGACTCGGCTACATCCGCCTAGGGCAGCCCGCGACGACGCTCTCGGGCGGCGAGGCGCAGCGCGTCAAGCTCGCGACCGAGCTCGGCAAAAAATTCCGCGGCAACACGCTCTACCTGCTCGACGAGCCGACGACGGGGCTGCACTACACCGACGTAAAGAAGCTGCTCATCCTTCTGCATAAGCTTGTCGAACAGGGCAGCTCCGTACTCGCGATAGAGCACAACCTCGACGTTCTCGCCTCTGCGGACTACATAATGGACCTCGGCCCCGAGGGTGGAAGGGGAGGCGGAAAGCTCATAGCGAAGGGCACGCCCGAAGAGGTCGCGAAGTTGAACGGACCAACCTCGAAGTATCTCGCGCAGTTCTTGAAAGAAATCAAAAGGGGGGCGTAACTATGGAGAAGGGGAGAAAAATAATGGAAAAACGGTGTGCGCGCGAAGCCGCGCCAGCAGGAGAGCTCTGCTGGGGGCGCAATCCCGTCATATCGCTGCTCGAAGAATCGCCGGAGCGCTGCATGAAGGTGCTGGTCTCCGAGACGATGCAGCCCCACGTAAAAACGAAGATAATCACGCTCTGCCGCGAGGCCGGCGTTGTATTTCAGAACGCGGGGCAGGCCGCGCTTGACCGCCTCACCGGCGGCGAAAACCATCAGGGCGTCGCGGCCTACCTTACGCAGGCGAAGCTCTGGGACGCAGACGAACTTCTAGAGAAACTCCCCGCAGCGCCCGAGCCGGTTCTGATACTGCTCTGCGACCACGTGCAGGACCCGCACAACCTCGGTGCGATAATACGCAGCGCCGAAGCCGCCGGAGCCTCCGCGGTCCTTGTCCCGAAACGCGGCGGCTGCCTTCCGACCGGCACCGTAGTCAAAACGAGCGCCGGAGCCGCGCTGCGCGTTCCCGTAGCTCTGACCGGCAACGTTGCGCAGACCGTGCGCAAACTCCAGGAGGCGGGCTTCTGGGTGACAGGCCTCGACATGGAGGGGCGTGACACGCTTTTCCGCGAAGACCTGCCAGCGCGCAGCGCGATAGTCGTCGGCGCGGAGGGAAGCGGCCTCGGCACCGCGGCCGCGAAAGCATGCGACGACGTGCGCTTCATCCCGATGCGCGGCGCGGCGGGCTCGCTCAACGCCTCCGTAGCCGCCGCGCTCGCTATGTTCGAATGGGCGCGCAGCGTGGGGAAGGCTGCGGCTAAATGAAAAATTCAGCGCCGCGCTGAAACGTTATATAGAGAATATAAAAAGCAGACTGTCCGTTGCGCGTATGAACGGACAGTCTGCTTTTATGTGCGGCCGCTAATGCCGTCTGTCGTGCTGAATTTATATCACCGGCTCCCGCACGAGCCCTCCCATACGACCTTGCGGTAGTTGTCCGGATCTGTCGCTCCCTCGGTGGAGAATAAGAGGACGCGCGAGTCTTTGCCGATTTTGAGCTTTTCGCGCAGCGGCGTTAACTCGCCGTCGCGCATCAGCGCGTAGAGGAAGCCGAGTGGGGCCGCGCCCGATTCGCCGGATATTACGCGCGGGTCTCCGGGCAAAGGCGCGCCGAGAACGCGCATGCCGTCGGCGGCGACTCGGTCTGGCAGCGAAGCGAAGACGGAAACTTTGTCTTTGAGTATCTGCCAAGAGATTATGCTCGGTTCGCCGCAGGCGAGCCCCGCCATTATAGTGCGCATGTCGCCGCCGACCGTCCTGATTTTTCCGTCGCCGGCGCAGGCGGAGCGGTAGAGGCAGTCTGCCTGATCCGATTCAACGACTGCGAATATAGGAGGATTGTCGGGATATTTGTTCGCGAAGTAGCCGACTACAGCGCCTGCGAGCGAGCCGACGCCGGCCTGTACGAATATGTGCGTCGGCGCGGAGTCCGCCGCCGCAAATTGTTCGTCCGCCTCCATCGCCATCGTGCCGTAGCCCTGCATTATCCACGACGGGATTTCCTCGTAACCCTCCCACGCTGTGTCCTGTATCAACACGCCGCGCGGCGTCTCTGCCGCGGCCTTCGCCGCCTTGCGCACGCAGTCGTCGTAGTTGAGCTCTTCTATCGTCGTAAGCGCGCCCTCAGCGCGGATGTTTTCGAAACGCGCTGCCTGCGAGCCCTTAGGCATCATGATGACGGCCTTTTGTCCGAGCACCCTCGCGGCCCACGCTACGCCGCGGCCGTGGTTGCCGTCGGTAGCGCTGAAAAACGTTATTTCGCCCGACTCCCTTCTGAGCTGTGGTGAGGTGAGCGCTTCATAGTCGAGTGCTTCAAACTGGCGTCCAGTGAGCTTCGCTATGTAACGTGCCATCGCAAAGGAGCCGCCGAGCACCTTGAAGGCATTGAGGCCGAAGCGGTACGACTCGTCCTTGACGCAGAGTTTCGCGACGCCGAGGAACTCCGCGAGGCGGTCAAGCTCAGCGAGAGGCGTCTGCGCGTACTGCGGAAAGCTTTGGTGAAAGGCGCGCGCAGCTCCGACGCTGGCGGCCGCCATGATATTGAGCTCTTTGTCCTCGTCCTTGGGCATTGTGTTCTCGATCCACTTGATGCCGTACATCTCTTGTCCTCCCAGTGAATTTGCCGTGTAATGCTCTGAATATATCAATAGCGCATGGACGCGTCAACGGAGCCGCACTTCAGCCGGCATAGGGAGTTTGCTGTGCCCGGAAGGTCGTCATAGATTTTTTATGATTCATTGTTGACAATACAGCGAATTCATATATAATACTCTTCGTCCGGCCCGATTGGGGTATGGTGCAACGGCAGCACGCCTGACTCTGGATCAGGTAATCGAGGTTCAAATCCTTGTACCCCAGCCACATATTTGTAAGACGGTCCCTTCGTCTAGGGGCCCAGGACGGCGGGTTCTCAGCCCGTTAACAGGAGTTCGAATCTCCTAGGGACTGCCAAATATACACTGTTTCGGGGGGGCGTTCGACCACGGTTACCCCCCCGGCACTAAATTAAACCATAAATTTGGTTTTTCATTCAGTGTCTTATTTTTTTAAT
>URAG01000052.1 GCA_900545755.1 uncultured Cloacibacillus sp.
GATCGTTACCCCCAGGTTTGGCCCGGTGTGCAGCACGGCGTTGTCCTGGATGTTGCTGTTTTTGCCAATGCGGATGGCGCCGGTATCTCCGCGCACCACCGCGCCGTACCACACGCTGCTGCCAGCGGCCAGCACAACATCCCCGGCCAGGGTGGCGTTGGGGGCCACAAAGGCTGCACTGCCAACATCCGGCGTTTTGCCGTATACTGTGATAACTGCCATAATTTTACCTCCCTGCCCGGAATAATTCTACCGCCGGGCACTGTTAGTTAAATTGAAAAACAGGCCTGTGTTTGTTATACTTTTACTATATTAAATAATATATTACGTTGCTTCAGGAAAAGCAATCAGGGGGAAACAAATATGATAAAAAACGTTAATTTATTTAGATCGCTTTAATTGGAGAAAGGCCGCGCGGGAAGCGCGGCCTTTCGGGGAAGTGGTGCTTGTTCGGATGTCTCAGAAAAACGTTATTTCTTTCTCATACGAAGTAGCGGAAGAGCCGCAAGCAGCGCAAGCGCGCCAAATCCAGCCGAGCAACCGCCGCCGCCCGAGCCGGACGGCTGAGGCTTCACGTCGTCGGAGGTTACAGGAGGCGTAGGCGGCACTTCTTCCTCTGTTACGGTGACAGTACATGTGGCAGATGTTGCCTCATGTTCATCAATTACCGCCGTAATGACCGTTTCGCCAATTGCCAACGCTGTTATTTCGCCTGTTGTCGCGTTTATAGAGGCGCATTCTGGCTTACTGCTTGACCATGTGAGTGTGGCAGTAGCTGGGACAACAGTATACTCAAGCGTAGCCGTATCATTTACGGCAAGCGATAAGGCGTTCGTCTTAAACGTTAACGACGGCACGACAAAGTGTCCCTCTCCATCATTGACAAAGACGACATCTTCCGCAAGATATTTTACATCTGGTTCACTGCTAAAAGAACCGCCGCTGATTGTGATCTTCCCCTGCTCGTTGTTTTCATCGCCCTTGTTTTGTAAAGATAGCGCTCCAGCTACGCCTTCAAACGTGCCGCCAGCAATTTCAAGCCCGAGCATTTGCGTGTTGTCGATTTCGTTTCCGGCCGTCTCATGATTTCCTTCATAAATAGCATACGACCCTTCGCCTGTTGCGATAACTTGAGCATTGCCAGATATTGTAGCGCTCATGTTACCGCGGTACCCAACCTTCTCTGGGTCTCCGTTTGTGATAAAAGCTATTCCTGCACCAATAGCTACAGCACCATTAGAGCTCGCTACAGGATTAGGCATATCGCCGTTACTAATGACAGTGCCGCCGGTCATATTGAGAGTTCCACTTCTGAACTGTATTCCGACATAACCAGATACCTTACCGCCAGTCATGTTCAGGACCCCATCCTGTGAATGGAAGACACCTGCACCTGCAATATAGTCTCGTCCTGAACCAGCATAATCAGGATTATCTGATTCTAAACCTGAACCCCCTACGAGTTCCCCTCCGTTGATATTTATGATTGTTCCATGATAGCCCGCACTGCCAGATGAGCCAGAGACAGCATAGCCGTCGACTGCCGTCACTCTGACGATACCGCCGTTAATGTCAAACTGAGCTCCGTTACCCATAACGCTTACCGGATAGAAATCTGCTTCTATAATTCCATTATTAAGTATGAGTTTGGAATTTAAGGCTTCTCCTTCACCAGTTAAATTACCTTGTACCTGTATTCCGCAATCATCACTGCTGGATATTATCCCGTTGCCAACAGAGTCTTCTATTGTCATAGATGCACCATTCGAGACAATAAACACATCGCTCCCGCCTAAAGATGCAGATATGGTATGCCCCGCTAAATCTAAGACTATGTCCTGCTGAACATTGATTTGTGCATCCACTGCAATAGGCGCTGTTAATTTTATATCGCCTCCGGCTTCGATAGCACTTTTCAGTCCTGGTAAATCATTTACGTCCACCGCCAACGCCGCCGACGCGAACAGCGCGATGCAAAGCGCTACTGTAAGCGTGATAATACCTTTTCTCTTCATTAGTGCCTCTCCTTTCGAAGTTCCTCTCTGTGCCGCCTATACCATACAAAATACCTTGCGCGGGATTTGCCGTGATACTGTGAGACGCCTCGCCCCCTTTGCGTCGCAATAGCAATAGGTTGAGCCTTGTATTACTTTTTCTTCGCTTATTGCGAATATCTTTCACCTTATTGTAGAAATATATCGACATAAAGTCAATAATAGCTAGGTATTATTCGCTATATATCGAAAGCTATTTTTACAATAGGTCAATAGCCCTTTCGCATATTTTTATGAAGAATCTAACAAGGAGGGGGCGTATACCTTATGTGGAAAATTCAGAAATACAGGATAAACTCCGGATACTCGCAGGAACGCCTTGCCGAGGCTGTAGATCTTTCAACGAGTTATATATCTGAAATAGAAAACGGCAAGAAAAGGCCCTCTATGAAAACTCTCGAAAAAATCGCGTCCGTGCTCGGCGTGCCGCTGGTCGCGCTGATGGACGACGGGCCTGACGTGGAACAAAAAAAGGACGTTTTAGTGCAATGTCCTTTTATTTCGTATATGGACTCTCCGTCCGTGCTTGCGGAGATGAGCGGCATCACAAAGGAGATTTTTTCCATAGTGACCGAGCTACCTGTCGAAGAGAAGATAAAGGTGCTCTCTTACGCGCGGGATTTGAAGAAGTTGACAGATTTGTCGAAGCGGAACGCGCCTGATACACACGATAGCGGAGCGACGCCGTAACGTTTGGCTAATTGAACTTATAGCAAAATCCGCCCTCCGCAGTTCATCGCAGGGGGCGGATTTTGTCTGTCGTGCCGAAAAAAGCGCTCGATGTTCGCTTACTTCGCCAGCTCCTCCATTTCGTCGAGCGTTTCTTCAAACTGCCTGACTACGGCTTCGACGGGCTGCGGCGTGCTCATGTCAACGCCCGCGCCTTTGAGCAGCTCGATCGGGTAGTCGGAGCCGCCTTTGGTGAGGAAATCCAGATATCTCCGCGTCGCAGGTTCGCCCTCCGCCAGGATAGCGCCGGCGAGCGCCGTAGCGGCGGAGTAGCCGGTCGCGTACTGGTAGACGTAGAAGGGCGTGTAGAAGTGCGGGATGCGCGCCCATTCCATCTTGAGCGGCTCGTCTATCGTTACGGCTTCGCCGTAGTATTTTCTGTTGAGCTCATACCAGAGCTGTTTGAGGCCGTCAGGGGTCGTGTCCCCGCCTTCGGCCGCGCGTTTGTGGACTTCGCGCTCGAACGACGCGAACATCGTCTGGCGGTAGACGGTGGTGCGGATGTTTTCGAGGCGGCGGTTGAGCAGGTAGAGGCGCTTTTTCCTGTCGCCGGTCTCGGCCAGGAGGCCGGAGAGGAAGAGCACCTCGTTCGTCGTCGAGGCCACTTCGGCGGTGAAGATGCAGTAGTCCGCGGTCGCGTAGGGCTGGTTTCTGCGCGAGTACCAGCTGTGCATGGAGTGGCCCATTTCGTGGACGAGCGTCATCACGTCGTTGAGGTTGTTGGTGTAGTTCATGAAGATGTACGGGTGCGTGCCGTAGCTGCCCCACGAGTATGCGCCGCTGCGTTTGCCTTTGTTGGGGAACACGTCGGCCCAGCCGCCCTCGACGCCGGCCTTTATCTGTTCCAGGTACTGCCCGCCGAGCGGCGCGAGGTAGCTGTACATCATTTTCTTGGCGTCGCTCCACGCTATTTCCTTGTAGGGGTCTTCGACGAGCGGGACGTAGAGGTCGTACATGTGGAGCTCGCGGACGCCGAGCATTCTACGGCGCAGCTTCATGTAGCGGTACATCGGTGCGAGATTGTCTTCGATCGTGGAGACTAGGCTGTCGTAGACCGAGACGGGGATGTTGTCGGCGTCGAGCGCCTCTTCGAGCGGCGAGCCGTAGCGGCGGCATCCGGCGTAGAATTTCGCGGCTTTAAGCATTCCGTCGAAGGTCGCGCCGATTGTGTTTTTCATCTTTCCGTACGGTTCGTACAGCGAGGCGAAGGCGGCTTTGCGCACGGAGCGTTTCGGAGAGCGCAGGTAGGCGACGGCGCGTTCTTCGGACATTTCGACCTTTTTGCCCTCTTCGTCGCGTATCGGCGGGAATTCCATGTCGGCGTTCGTCAGCATGGAGAATGCGTTGTCCGCGGTCTGCGCCATGTCGCCGGAGCGCGCGAGGATCAGCTCTTCGGCTTCGGAAAGTACGTGAGCTTTGCGGCGCAGCAGCTCGCGCAGCGGGAAGGCGTAATCCGCGAGGCAGGGCGCGGCTATGAATTCCTTTAATCTGCCGTCGTCCATCGCCAGTATCTCGGGCGTAACGTAGCTCGCGGCGGCTGAAAATTCAACGGCGAGCGCGGAGACGCGGTTCGCTGGCCCCTGCTGCTTCGAGTCGCCGGTGTCCTCGTGGCTCTTCATGTTCGCGTAGACGTAGAGCTTTCCAAGCTCTATCGAGAGCTCGTCGCGCAGTTTGAAGAACTCGAGCATTTTCTCTGGCGACTGCGCGAGCGCGCCCTTGTAGGCGGCTATCTCCGGTATGCGCGACTTTATCGCGGCGAACGATTTTTCCCAATCTTCGGCCGACGCGAAAATGTCCTCAAGCTTCCATTTATATTCCGCAGGCATCGCAGAGCGCTCGGGCAGCGACGCGCCGCGCCCCAGCTCAAGTTCTTTCTTTTTTGTATCGGTTTTCAAAAAAATTCCTCCATTCGTTGTTCGTCTGCATATTCTTTCGTCTTATGCGACTATTTTATACTTGCGCGCGGACTCGCGAAAGCGGAAAATATAAAATGAATGAAATATGGCCCTGCCATAAAAACGGAGGTTTTTTCATGAAATACGATTTTGACAAATATATGGATCGTCGCGGGACGGAGTGCGAGAAGTGGGACGGCATGACCGAGGACTTCGGCACGAACGACCTCCTCGCGATGTGGGTCGCCGACATGGACTTCCCCGCCGCGCCTGAAATTCTAGACGCGATACGCGCGAAGCTCGACGAAGGCGCGCTCGGTTATCCGATCATCCCCGATTCGCTGCGCGACGCGGTGCGCAAGTGGGAGAAGGATCACTACGGCTGGGAGTTCGGGCGCGAAGCGGTAAGTTGGGCCTGCGGCGTCGTCGCGGGGCTTTCCTTCGCAACGATGGGGCTGACGAAGCCCGGCGACCAGATGATTATCCAGACGCCGGTCTACATGCCCTTCTACAGGACGGTGCGCGAAGCCGGACGCATAATCGTCGAAAACCCGCTAGTCTACAGGAACGGCCGCTACGAGATGAATCTTGAGGAACTCGAAAGCCTCGTCACGCCGACCTGCCGCACGCTGATACTTTGCAGCCCTCACAACCCCGTCTCCCGCGTATGGAGCCGCGAGGAGCTCGAGGCGCTCGCAGACATCGTGCGCCGCAAGAACATGATCGTCATCGCCGACGAAATCCACCAGGACCTCGTCTACAGCGACGCGAAACACATCTGCCTCGGCTCGCTGCCCGGAATGGACAAGCACGTCGTCACCTTCATAGCGCCGAGCAAAACCTTCAACATCGCGGGACTGAAATCCTCCGTCGCGATAATCCCAGACGAGCTGCTGCGCGGCATATACGTCTCCGTGCTTGAACGCTTCCACCTCAATTCGCTGAACATCCTCGGCATCGCAGCGATGGAGGCTGCTTACGGCAAGTGCGGCGATTGGCACCGCCAGCTCATGGAATACCTCGAGGCGAACCGCGACTTCACGGAGCAGTTCGTCAAGGAGCGTATGCCGAAGGCGCATATGGACCATCCCGAGGGCACTTACATATTCTGGATAGACTTCCGCGGCTACGGATTCAACAACGAGACGCTGACGGAATTCCTGGTCAAAGAGGCCAAGGTCGCGCTCGACCCAGGCAAATGGTTCGGCTCCGCAGGCGACGGCTTCGCGCGCATCAACATCGGCACCACGCGCGCGCAGCTAAAAGAGGGGCTTGAACGCATAGCGGCGGCGCTCGACAAAAGAGAAGGAAAGTAAGGCGGCCCCGGCGATGAAGAAGGAATCCACGGCGCTTTACTGCCGCTTCATGGTAGACGGGCGCGCCTACAGCGGGCAGATACGCGGCGCGTCGGTCGACATAGTCGAAGGCGACCCCTTTGCGGGCATCACGTCGCAGATACGGCTGAGCTATCCTGTCGAGCGCGTGAAATTCCTGCCGCCCTTCGCGCCTAAAAAAATCTGGTGCGTAGGACGCAACTACGTCGGCCACGTCAAGGAGCTCGACCACGATATACCGGAGGAGCCGCTGATATTCCTCAAGGCGACTTCCGCCGTCACGGGCGCGAACGACTTCATCCGCATCCCGAAATGGGCCGGCCCGATACACTACGAAGGCGAGCTCGCCGTCGTCATAGGCAAAGGCGGCAGAAACATACCAGAAGAAGAAGTTTACGACCACGTCCTCGGCTACACGATAATGAATGACGTGACGGCGCGCGCGCTTCAAAACAAGGACGGGCAGTGGACGCGCGCGAAAAGCTTCGACACCTTCGCGCCGCTCGGCCCCGCCGTGCTGCTAACGAAAGAGCTGCCAGCCTCCACGCGTGTAGTGACGCGCCTCAACGGCAGAGTCGTGCAGGACGGCGCGATAGAGCAGATGATATTCCCGATACCGCGCCTTATCTCGCACATCAGCCGTTTCGCGACGCTCGAAGAGGGCGACGTAATCTCAACAGGCACGCCGCAGGGCGTAGGAGAAATCAAGCCCGGCGACTTGGTCGAGGTCGAAATAGAACCGATAGGGAAACTGAGGAACATCTGCGGAGAGTAGAACAACTTGGTTGAAAACATATGAGGCGTGAATTAACTAACGGGGGAAGCCACGGCTTCCCCCGTTAATTCAATGGAGAATGATTCAATAAAACTTCTTCACACGTCAGAGCTAGGGCCCAAAGTCGTTGGGAGTACGGCAGCCGTTTCGCCACGTGAGAAATTTCTACCTCGACTGCGTCGTGCTTGCGGCGCTCGAGGTAGACACGGACTTCAACGTCAACGTGCTGACCGGCAACGACGGCGTTCTGCGCGGAGCATCCGGCGGCCACCAAGACGCGGCTGCCGGCGCGGCGCTTTCTATAATAGTCTGCCCGTCGTTCCGCGGCGGCGTGCCGTCGATAAAAAATCGCGTCACGACGGTGACGACCCCGGGAGAAACGGTTGACGCCATCGTGACGGAGCGCGGCATCTGCGTCAACCCGCGCCGCGCCGACCTGCTTGAAGCGGCGCTGAAGGCCAAGCTTCCCGTCGTCGACATCGAAAAGCTCAAATGCGAGGTTGAGAAGCTTACGGGGACGCCGGAGCCGATAGAGTTCGACTACGGCAAGCTCATCGCAGCGGTCGAGTACCGCGACGGTACGCTCATCGACGGAGTATACGCAGCGAAGTAACGGCGCTCCGTCCTCGCAAGAAAAGGCGGGCAAACGAACGCGTCCCTGCGCACCTTCGTGCAACGGGACGCGCTTTATTTCCCGTGTAAAGAAATATTTACCCATATTTTACAGAAAGTTAGGCGCATAATATCGCCGCCGCGACGCATAATCATTGATATCAGCACAGATTATCATTATATTGCCCGACCTAGCCGCGAGGGCTGGAAATTTGCAGAAAATTGTGCAATAATAAGTTGTTTGACAATAATATGCGTAAAACCCAAATGTTGGGAAGCAAATGGGAGGTAAAAAAATGTCAGAGAGAAAGATGGTAACGGTAGACGGCAACGAAGCGGCGGCACATGTCGCCCACGCCGTGAACGAGGTAATCTCTATATACCCGATTACACCGTCGTCGCCGATGGGAGAATGGTCGGATCAGTGGTCCGCGGAGCACCGCCCAAACATATGGGGAACCGTTCCGCTTGTCGAAGAAATGCAGAGCGAAGCCGGAGCTTCCGGAGCATATCATGGAGCTATCCAGGCCGGAGCGCTCGGTACGACTTTCACGGCCTCGCAGGGACTTCTCCTCATGATCCCGAACATGTACAAAATCGCCGGCGAGCTTACGAGCACAGTAATGCACGTTACGGCGCGCAGCATCGCGACCCACGCGCTCTCCATTTTTGGAGACCACTCCGACGTGATGGCTGTTCGCAATACAGGCTGGGCGATGCTCTGCTCCTCAACGGTCCAGGAGACGACCGACAACGCCCTTATCGCGCAGATGGCGACGCTCGAGGGACATGTACCAGTCCTCCACTTCTTCGACGGTTTCCGTACCAGCCACGAAGAAATGAAGATTGAAGAAATCCCATACGATGTCATGCGCGCCTGCATCGACGACGACCTCGTCCGCGAGCACCGCTATAACAGGCTCACGCCCGACGCGCCGCTCGTCCGCGGGACCGCGCAGAACCCCGACGTCTTCTTCCAGGCCAGAGAAGGCGCCAACCGCTACTACGCCGACATGCCCGACATCTTCCAGGCCGCGATGGACAAATTCGCGAAGATCACGGGCCGCCAGTACCACCTTTTCGACTACTACGGAGCGCCCGACGCGGAGCGCGTAATAGTCATCATGGGCTCAGGCGCGGCCGTCACCCGCGAGACAGTCGATTACATGAACCAGCACGGCGAGAAGGTCGGCCTCGTAGCCGTCCGCCTCTTCCGTCCCTTCGACGTCAAGCGCTTCTGCAACGCGCTGCCCGCTACAGTCAGGACGATAGCCGTCCTCGACCGCAGCAAAGACCCCGCAGCCATCTGCGAGCCGCTCTGCGCCGACGTGCGCGAAGCGCTTAACGGCAGCGGCATCACCGTCGTCGGCGGACGCTACGGCCTCTCCTCGAAGGACTTCACCCCGGCCATGGTCAAGGGCGTCTACGACGAGCTCAACAAGCTCGAGCCGAAAGACGGCTTCACCATCGGCATTGAGGACGACGTCACCTTCAAGAGCCTGCCCTACGACCCGTCCTTCGACACCGAGAATCCGAAGACCGTCCGTTGCCTCTTCTACGGCCTCGGCTCCGACGGAACCGTCGGCGCGAACAAAAACTCCATCAAGATAATAGGCCAGGAGACCGACCTCTACGCCCAGGGCTACTACAGCTACGACTCTAAGAAGTCCGGCGGCTACACCGTCAGCCACCTGCGCTTCGGTCCCGATCCGATATACGCCAGCTACCTCATCAACAAGGCCAACTTCCTCGCCTGCCACGTCTACTCCTTCCTTGAGAAGCTCGACGTGCTAAAGAACGCGGCGGACGGCGGCACCTTCCTCCTCAACGCGCCCTTCGGCCCCGAGGAGATCTGGGGCAAGCTGCCCTACCGCTACCAGAAGCAGATAATAGACAAACACCTCAAGTTCTACGTCATCGACGCCGTTAAGATCGCGAAGGAGACCGGCATGGGCTCGCGCACGAACACAATCATGCAGACCTGCTTCTTCGCCATCAGCGGCATCCTCCCGCAGGACGAGGCCATCAAGGCCATCAAGGACTCAATCGTCAAGAGCTACAGCCGCAAGGGCCAGGCGGTAGTCGACAAGAACATCAAGGCCGTCGACGAAACACTCGCCAACCTCCACGAGGTCAAGGTTCCCGCGGAGGCTACCAGCACCTTCGACATCCTCCCGCCCGTCGCCGACGACGCGCCTGAGTTCGTCAAGGACGTGCTCGGACCAATGATGGTGCTTGAGGGCGACAATCTCCCTGTCTCCGCGTTGCCGGAGGACGGAACCTTCCCGACTGCGACGACGCAGTACGAGAAGAGAAACATAGCAATCGACATCCCCGTCTGGGATCCAAACCTCTGCATCCAGTGCGGCAAGTGCGTACTCGTCTGCCCGCACGCCGCGATACGCTCCAAGGTCTACGACAAGAAGCTCCTTGAGGAAGCCCCCGAGACCTTCAAACACGCCGACGCGAAGTGGAAGAACTTCCCCGGCGAAGCCTTCACGGTACAGATCGCTCCAGAGGACTGCACCGGCTGCGGCCTCTGCGCCCACAACTGCCCGGTGAAGGCCAAGGAAGAAGGCGGCGCGCGTCCGCTCACGATGCGCACCCAGATGCCGCTCCGCGAAGCCGAGCGCGCGAACTGGAACTTCTTCCTCGACATTCCCGAGACCGACAGAAACCAGCTCAACACCTCTACCGTCAAAGACGTACAGCTCCTCCGTCCGCTCTTTGAATTCTCGGGCGCCTGCGCCGGCTGCGGCGAGACCCCGTACCTCAAGCTCCTCTCGCAGCTCTTCGGCGACAGGGCGATAATAGCGAACGCCACCGGCTGCTCCTCCATCTACGGAGGCAACCTCCCGACCACCCCGTGGTGCGTCAACGACGAAGGCAGAGGCCCTGCGTGGAGCAACTCGCTCTTTGAAGACGCGGCCGAATTCGGACTCGGCTTCCGCCTCGCGATAGACAAACACGCCGAATACGCCGCCGAGCTCCTTAAGAAGATGGAGCCCGAACTCGGCGAAGAAGCCGTCAAGGCGATACTCGAAGCCCCGCAGACCACCGACGCCGAGATAAAAGCCGTCGAAGAGAAGATCGACGAAGTCAAGGCGCAGCTCCACTACATGGGCACCGAAGAGGCCGAAGAACTTGAATCCGTCATCGACAACCTCGCAAAGAAATCCGTCTGGAGCATAGGCGGAGACGGCTGGGCGTATGACATCGGCTACGGCGGACTCGACCACGTCATCGCCTCAGGCCGCAACATCAACATCCTCGTCCTCGACACTGAAGTCTACTCCAATACCGGCGGACAGGCCTCAAAGGCAACCCCGCGCGGAGCTGTCGCGAAATTCGCCGCCGCCGGCAAAAAGATGGGCAAGAAAGACCTCGCTATGATGGCCATGAGCTACGGCAACGTCTACGTCGGAAAGGTATCCATCGGAGCCAACGACGCGCACACCGTCAAGGTCTTCAAGGAAGCCGAAGCCTACAACGGCCCCTCCATCATCATCGCCTACTGCCACTGCATAGCGCACGGCATAGACATGGTCAACGGCCTCGACCAGCAGAAGCGCGCGGTAGACTCCGGCCACTGGATGCTCATGCGCTACAACCCGGATCTCGCCAAAGAGGGCAAGAACCCGCTTATCATCGACAGCAAAGAACCGACGCTGCCGCTTGAGGACTACATCTACAACGAAGTCCGCTACAAGAGCCTCAAGACTATGAATGCGGAAGAAGCCGCCGCGCTGCTTGAAGAAGAGAAGAAAGCCATAAAGGACAAGTGGCGCTTCTACAAGCACATGGCCGAAATGAAAATGGACGACTAGTCCGAAGGACTGAGAAACGCTGTAAAGAAGCCCCCGCGCAGGGGGCTTCTTTTTTGTCTCCGCGGCCTGACGGCGCGGGTGAATTGTGTGCTCACACCGCACAAATTTTTTAGAATCTTGCGAAATTGTAAGTAATTGACAAAAAAAAACGACATTACCACTTGAATAAACCCCGCCTGACGAAGTAATATACAGTCACCCAACGACCGCGGCGAAAAACGCCGTAGCGGCGTTCAAGCGAACTCCGCATTTCTACGTTTACAGCGGTCTTGTGGATTGGAATTTACTGAGGGAAGGGTAGGTCATCCATGTCAGAAACAGTGGTGAAGCAGGAAATCAAGGACGCTAACGGGAACGTGATAGCTACGAAGATAACGACCGCCGAAGCCGTAAAGGCAGAGCAGACTGCGGCAGCCGAAGCTCCGTCCATTTCCGTGCATGAAGTGAAGAAACCGGCAGAAACAAAGAAAAAACCCCGTGTCGGAATAACAGAAACGGCATTCCGCGACGCGCACCAGTCTATAATGGCGACGCGCCTCCGCACAGACGACATGCTGCCGATATGCGAAGCCGTGGATGAAGTAGGCTACCACTCCATAGAATGTTGGGGCGGCGCTACCTTCGACTCAGCGATGCGCTTCCTTAACGAAGACCCATGGGAAAGGCTCCGCCAGTTCAAAAAGCGTCTCAAAAAGACGAAGACCCAGATGCTCCTCCGCGGGCAGAACCTCGTCGGCTACCGCCACTACTCCGACGAGACGGTGCGCGAATTCGTCAAGCGCGCCATCGGCAACGGAATGGACATCATCCGCGTATTCGACGCGCTCAACGACCTCCGCAACATGTCCATAGCTGCTGAGGCCGTCAAAAAAGAGGGCGGCGAGCTACAGATGACGATATCCTACACGGTATCTCCAGTCCACACGCTCGACCTTTTCGCGAAGCAGGCGCAGGACATGGCGGGAATGGGCGCCGACTCGATATGCATCAAGGACATGGCCGGGCTTCTCTCTCCGACAGCGGCGACCTCGCTTGTCAAGGCGATACGCAAAAAGGTAGACCTGCCCATCCAGATACACAGCCACTATACAAGCGGCATGGCGTCGATGACCTACCTCGCGGCTCTCGAAGCCGGTGCAAACGTCGTAGACTGCGCAATCTCGCCCTTCGCTATGGGCACAAGCCAGCCCGCCACTGAAACGATGGTGGCGGCGCTCGCCGGCGGCCCGCTTGACACCGGGCTCTCGCTCGACAAGCTTCTGCCGGTAGCGAAGCACTACGAGAAACTGCGCGAAAAATACAAAGACATCATCATGGGAGTCAGCGGCGTCAACGTCAACATCCTACTCTACCAGATACCGGGCGGAATGTACTCCAACCTTCAGAGCCAGCTCAAGGAAGGCGGCTGCGTGAGCATGTTCAAGGAAGTGGTCGTGGAAGTGCGGCGCGGCCGCAAGGAATTGGGGTATCCGCCGGGCGTCCCGCCGACCGGCGAGTATGAGGGAACTCAGGCGGCGATGAACGTCATCTCCGGCAAGCGCTGGAAGATGATCCCGAACGAAGTACGCCAGTATTTCCGCGGATATTACGGAAAGACTCCGGCCCCAGTCGATCCCGAGATACAGAAGATAGTCCTCGGCGACGAGCAGCCGATCACCTGCCGCCCCGGAGAAAAGATCCCGCCGGAGATCGAGCAGGCGAAGAAGGAAATAGGCGTATGGTGCACCCAGCCGGAAGACGTCCTCTCCTACATCCTCTTCCCGCAGGTCGCGAAAGACTTCCTCCCCGCGAAGTTCGCGAAGGAAAACTACGCCGACCTCGGCAACGAGCCGCAGGACGCCCCAGAGGCTTACGCAATATAACGAAGGCAGATTTTATGCACAAGAGAGGCGCGCAAAATGCGCCTCTCTTTTTATTCCCTGCGTCCTCGTTGAAGTTTCGCACGCGCTTGAGTACAATGTTAAAAATAGACAGGCGTAAAAAGGAGGATAAGCCGTGCTGAAATATTCCGCCGTCCCGCTTGGAAACAAAATTACCGTTAGCGACTACGTCCGCGATTACGTCGACGTGCCGCGCTTCCTTGAATGCTGCAAAGCCTGCCCAAACTACGGCGTGAAATGGTCCTGCCCGCCATACGACTTCGACCCGCTCGGGCTGTGGAAGCGGTTCCGCGAATTTTGGATTTTCGGCGTCAAATTAACCCTCGGCGGCGAGATCATAGGCACTGACTACAACTCCCCAGAGATAAACGAAGAGATACGCGCCGTCTTCACAGCAGAGAAGAAAAAGCTGATGGAGCACGCGCTCGCCCTCGAAAAAGAATATCCAGGCAGCCTGGGCCTCTCGGCGGGAAGCTGTACGCTCTGCGCCGAATGTTCGAAAAAATCAGGCGCGCCCTGCCGCCGTCCTGAGCTCATGCGCTATTCCATAGAATCGCTCGGAGGCGACGTATGCTCGACGGCGGAGAACCTTCTGTCTACGCCGGTAAAATGGGTAAAGGAAGGCAAAACGCCGGAATACTTCGTCCTCGTCTGCGGCCTGCTTAGGAGATAGCCCGCCATGGAATTTCTCAGCTCCGCACCGCACACGCTCCACCTCTTCGCTGAATACACCTGCGCTGCAATCGAATTCATCAGCATAATCATCATACTCTGCGGCGTCGCCACCGCCATAACGCGCGGCCTGCGCCTCGCGCTTTCGCAACGCCGTGCCGCAAAAAACGAATGGCTTCATCTGCGCCTCGCGCTTGAAGAGACGCTCATGCTCGGCCTACAATTCCTCATGGCCGCAGACATAATCGGGACTATAAGCAACCCCGACCTACAGGGCGTGATCGTCCTCACAGTCATCGTACTCCTGCGCGTCGTCCTCAGCTTTACGCTCAGCCGCGAAGTAGCGGAAATGGACAGACGCGAACGAGAAGCCGAAGGCCGAGCGCGGTCAGACGAACAAAAATGACGCGGACGCGACGCGTTAGAGAGTATATATTATTATCCGAAAGGGAGATAAAAAATGAAATTTTTCCTTGACACAGCAAACCTCGACGAAATCAAAGAAGCGTGCTCATGGGGCGTCGTCGCCGGCGTAACCACCAATCCGACGCTCGTCTCGAAAGAGGGAAACATCGACTTCCACACGCGCGTGCGCGAAATAGCCGAAGTCGTAAACGGCCCGGTCAGCGCCGAGGCGGTATCGCTTGAGAAGTCCAAGCTCGTCGAAGAGGCGAAGGTCATCGCGAAGATCCACCCGCATGTCGTCGTCAAAATACCGCTCTGCCTAGACGGGCTCGGCGCGGTAAAAGAGCTCTCCGCTCTCGGCATCAAGACCAACGTCACGCTCGTCTTCTCCGCCAACCAGGCGATACTCGCCGCCGCAGCCGGCGCTACCTACGTAAGTCCCTTCGTCGGACGCCTCAACGACATCGGCGAAGACGGCCTCAAGCTCGTCTACGACGTAGTCGACATCTACGACACATACGGCATAGAGACGAAGGTCATCGCCGCGAGCCTGCGCCACCCCGCCCACGTCCTCGAATGCGCGAAAGCAGGGGCAGACTACGCGACAGTCCCATTCAAAGTCCTCAAAATGCTTTTTAACCACCCGCTCACGACCAAAGGCATCGACCAGTTCAACGCCGACTGGGCGAAATACATGGCGACGAAAAAATAACTTTCCCTGCGCTGGCGGCGAACGCCGCCAGCGCTTGCCATAACGGGCCGCAGCGATTATAATGCACCAGTAAACGCGGAGAGTTGTCCGAGCGGTCTATGGTGATTGACTTGAAATCAATTGGGTGTCACAGCCCCGGGGGTTCGAATCCTCCACTCTCCGCCATTTATTTGTGATACCTTGCTATTACTAAATAAATCAGTTCTCAGAGGTCGGAATTGCCGAGCTGGTACAAAAAAGGTACAAAGTAGGTGATTCCGATTATTTTATATTTACACCCGAAAGCAACAGAATCGTCGGCAAAATATCATTTTCGATTTCTCTTTTTCTACGCCAACAAATCGATATAACCTGCGCCTTTATCCAATCGAAAATGGGGCCTGGTTTATTGTTGTATAAAAAAAGCTCCTTCGTTCCTTGGAAAGCAAAAGCACATATCTATGGATATGAGGTTTTATAGAATAATAGACACAGCCAGTGTCTACACACAGCGAAAAGGGTGCTGTCAGATTATGCGACACATCAACCACCAGCGGCAATGATTATCGCCGTGGAATACAATCATTATTCGGGGGTATAATGGCGATGTATCGTAATCCCTCTGCCTATGCCAATCTGCAATATGATAGGCGTGAAGCTATGGAGCAAATTATGCTGACAATCCAATTGATGTTTGTGTTGGATAAGCCGCAAATATAAAAGAATGAGGTGAATCAGTGCAACTATTAAAGTATATAGAATCAGTTGATCTCACGGCAAAAACGGAAGTAGAGCGGGCGAAGCTGCTCTGCTTCTACCACTACAGAGAGGACGGGACAACTACGTTCACGATGGCGGATATTTCTCTTTGGTTGGAAGAATGCAACTTCAGCAAACCAAACACATCTCGCCTCAAGGAGCATCTGACAAAAGGGAAAAATAAATCTTTTATTGCGTCAAAAGCTATCAAAGGGGCTATCGAATTTGTTCCAGCCATTGTTCAGGCATTGGAGCGTGATTTGATCTGAGCCCTAAAATTTAGACAAATAAAGAAGCCCTCCAGTACAGTAACGTATAAA
>URAG01000053.1 GCA_900545755.1 uncultured Cloacibacillus sp.
TACGCCCGCGTAATATCCGGGAACGTCGCCTGAGGCGTAAGCCTCTTCTACATAGGCTTCGTGCAGTTTGATGTTGTCATAGACGATTTTGCTCTTGAGCCAGAGGTCGTCGTCGCCCTTCGCAGGTCCGGTCAGCATGACAAGCGCGCCTTTTTTCACCCACGAGCTCTCGATATGGAGCGGTTTGAGACGGGAAGCGGCGACTGTCACGAGGTCGGCGTCTTTCAATGCTTCTGGAAGTTCGGTAGTAGCGACGCCTTCAAGCCCGAATTCGCTCTTGGCCCAGTCTGCGAACGCCTGCGCCTTATCGAGGAAGAGGTCGTAGGTTATGACTTTCTTGACGTTGGGAGCCTGCGTGATGATGTGGCGGAAGCAGGATTTGTTGATCGGGCCGCATCCAACTACGGTGCAGACTTCAGCATCCTTGCGGGCGAGGTGGCGCGTGGCGACGGCTGGGATGGCTCCGGTGCGGGTCGCGCTGAGTATATTGGCCGACATATGGCAGAGCGGAGCGCCGGTGTCTTTGTCGTTTATGAGGACCGTAAGTATCGAGCGCGGAAGGCCTTTCGAGGTGTTGGCCGCGTTCGAGCCATACCACTTATTGCCGCATACGTCGAAACGTCCGCCAAGATAGGCCGGCATCGCAAAGAAGCGGCGGTCGGGACCTGCGACGGGCATATTGGGGAAGGGGGATTCCTTCGGGAATATTATTCCCATGCCGTGACTGTTGTGGTTTGGGCCTCCCATGAGATAGTCGCCTTTTGCGAGAAGGCCGAAAACTTCTTCGCAGACGTCTACCCAAGCAGGAGCGTCGGTGATACCAAGTTTAATAGTATCAGGCTCAGAAAGGTAGATAAACTCAATCTTATGACTCATTTCACATCTCTCCTTACTGAAAATATAGCTTTAGTACCGATGAAACGCGCCAATTACTGCAAATATGCCGCCCTCCTCGTACGGCGAAAAGGCAAGATATAATGAAACTGCCTTTTACAACAGTTTGAAGAATGTATTCACAATAAGTTCTACATAAAAAGTATATGTACCGGAACAAAGATTTTCTATTAGATTATTAGCCCGTTTTTTAAAAATATTAACTTGTAAGTATGGTAAAATGAAATTGGTGGGTTAGGTGTTAGCTGTGGTGTTTTTGTGACCCCTGAGACTGGAGGCCTTCCGAGGAATGATAAACTATCGCCCTATTCTTGTAGACAGCACTCTGCAGGAGCTCACCGAGCACGGAGATTTTGCGTTTCCGATATCTATGGACGAACAACGCGTTTCCGATGAATACATCGCTTTCGTCCCCCACTGGCACTATGAAATACAGATTTCAATGGTTGTGAAGGGTTCTGTGATTTTTAAGACTCAGGACAAAGAGTTCCTGTTAAAGAAAGGCGAGGCCGTTTTCTTTAACAGCGGATGCATTCACGAAGCCGTGCCGACAGAAGACAAAGACAGCGTTTATACCTGCGTCAACTTCCACCCAAAGGTAATATATGGATATGCTGAAAGCCTGCTGCGGCAGGACTATGTAAATCCTGTTATTTATTCTAACGAGCTTCAGGCCATCGTTTTCTACGACGAGCCTTGGCATCTTGAGGTGCGGTCGCTGATGGAGCGCCTGATCAAGGTCAACCGGGACGAGCATTTTGGATATGAAATAGAAATGTACGCAATAATACTGAAAATGTGGCAAGTAATAGTACAGCACAACGAAGAGATACTCTCGGCCTCCGCTTCAGTTACATTTGCCGACAAACAGAGGATAAAGTCATTGACCCGCTTTATCCACAAAAACTATATGGAACGCATATCGCTTACAGAGATAGCCGGCTCGGACCATATCAGCAAGGGCGAATGCTGCCGCGTCTTTCAGCGCGTGCTCGGCACGACGCCTTTCGCTTATCTTATCAACTACCGCATACATCAGGGCATGAAGATGCTCGCGACGACGGACCACAACATTTCCGAGATAGCGCAGAGCGTCGGTTTCGGCTCCGGCAGTTACTTCACGGAATGCTTCAAGAAAAAGATGCACTGCTCGCCAATGCAGTATAGGAAGCAGATGCAGGCATCCGCGGACGCTCAGCGAGTAAACGCTCTTTTTCAGGAAGACTATTCGTAATATTGACAGTAAGTATCGACATATTGATACTCCCGTTGACTTTGTTAAATAAAGCTTTTTATACTGAATCTGCATTCTGAAAATAATAAAGCTTCGTACAAAGTCAACGGGAGGTTCTATATATGCAGTGGAAGATACGAAACCGCGATCAGCTGTTATCCCACGGGGATACGGAGTCAAGACGCATCGTCCTTGATATAGCGGACAAGACGCTCCAGAGGCTCGACGCCAAGGAGCGTATTAAGAGTATAATGCGCCTTGACGGCGACATCCTCCATATCGGGACGAAGAGCTGGGATCTTTCAAAGAAAAAGCACGTTTACCTGCTCGGCGCTGGCAAGGCATGCAACCACATGGCTATGGCAGTCGACGAAATTCTCGGCGACAGGCTGACACGCGGCATCGCCATCGTAAAGATATCCGAGCCGACCGACGTTTTCCATAAGACGGAGGTCTACGTCGGCGGACACCCTCTTCCCAACGAAGAGGGCTATAGGGCCTGCAAGATAATCCTCGACCTCGTCGACCACGCAGGGCCCGACGACTTATTCATCTGCGTCATCAGCGGCGGCAGTTCCGCACTCATGAGCTGCCCTATAGACGGCATATCGCTCGACGACGAGATAAAGGTTACCGACGTAATGCTGAAATCCGGCGCCAATATATATGAGATTAACGCGATACGCCGCCATATATCGCAAATGAACGGCGGAATGCTCGCCAAACGCATAGAGTCGCGCGGCGCGGAACTCATAGGTTTCGGCATCAGCGACGCGGTAGGCTCGCCCGCCACCGGAGACATCCGTGTGCCGTACGCGAAATACAAAAGCACACCGATGGGGCCGGACGCGACGACGCTCGACGACGCCAGGCGCGTAATCCGCGACTACGACGTGGCGGACAGGCTGCCCAAAAACGTCGTCGACTACCTTATGAACGCCGGCCCTGAGTGCGAGACGCCGAAAGCCTTCCCGAACAACACATATTACCTGCTGAACACCCTGCCCGACTCGTGCATCTATGCGAAACAGATATCCGAGGAAATGGGCATTCCGGCTGTCATCCTTACATCGTTCCTCGAGGGCGAAAGCCGCGACGTCGGCACCATGTTCGCCTCCATAGCGCGCGAGATACAGGCTTACGGCAATCCGGTGCAGGCGCCGTGCGTGCTTCTCGCCTCCGGCGAAGCGACGACGCAGATACTCGACAACAGCACGATAACGGGCCACGGCGGCCCTTCGCAGGAAGAGACCCTCAGCTTCTCCCTATCCGCGGCGAAGGCGAAAGGGATATGCCTCCTCTCGATGGATTCCGAGGGCACGGACGGCACGACAAGTGTAGCAGGCGGCATAACCGACTCAACGAGCTACAAAACGGCGCTCGAGAAGGGCGTAGACGTACACGCGGCCCTGCGCGGCCACGCCAGCTTCGAAGCGCTCGACGCTATGGGCGACGCGGTATTCACCGGCAACACAGGCACCAATCTCTGCGACTTCAACGTCATGTACGTGCCGAAAATAGATTAGGAGGAACATGAAATGTCGAAGATAAAGGAAGTAAAGGCAAGACAACTCATCGACTGCAAATGCCGCCCGATGGTCGAGGTAGACGTGATAACGGAGAAAGCCTCGCTGGGACGCGGAAGCGCGCCGACCGGCAGCTCCGTCGGGATGTATGAGTCGTTCGTGCTCCGCGACAACGACCCGCAAGAATATAACGGCATGAGCGTCCACAAGGCAGTTGAGAACGTCAACAAGATAATCGCCCCGGCCCTCGTAGGCAAAGAGGTAAGCGATCAGGATGGAATAGACAAAATAATGATAGAGCTTGACGGCACGCCGGACAAGCACAGCCTCGGCGGCAACGCTATATACAGCGCGTCGATAGCGGCCTTCCGCGCCGCGGCCGAGGATGCGGGGAAGCCGCTCTACGAATACATAGCCGGCGAGCCGATACGCGACGTTCCTATTCCGTCGTTCAACGTAATCAACGGAGGCAAATATCCTGGCCTTACCCAAGCTTTCAATGAGTTCATAATAATGCCCTACAAGGCCGACTCAATATATGAAGCCGTTGAAATAGCCGTCAAAGTCTTCCAGAAACTAGGCCCCGTCATCAAAAATTACACAAAGAAAGAGCCCGGCGTCGGCGGCTCTTACGGCTGGATAGCGCCGTCGGAGGACCCGGAAGTGCTGCTCTCGCTTATGCAGGAAGCCATTGACGCATGCGGATACACCGGCAAATGCGCCTTCGCCTTCGACTGTGCCTCGAGCGAAATGTACGACGCCGCTACGAAGACCTATTACCTCAATGGCAAACACCTTACTTCCGACGAGCTTATCAGCTATGTCAAGGGACTGACGGAGAGATGGAACTTCGTATTTATCGAGGACATGCTTGATGAAAACGACTGGGAAGGTTACGAGAGAGCCCATAAAGAAATTACCAGGACGCTGATAATAGCAGACGACTTCACTGCGACGAGCAAAGAGCGCATAGCCCGCGCATGCTCGACAAACTCCATAGACGGCTTCATACTCAAGCCGAACCAGGTAGGCACTATAAGCGAGGCGCTCGACGCCTACCGCTTCGCGAGAGAGCGCGGCCTGCTCGCCATCCCATCCGGCCGTTCCGGCGGCGTCATAGGCGACGTGGTTATGGACCTTGCCGTCGGCCTTGACGTCAGCTTCATCAAAAACGGATGCCCGCGCTCCGGCGAGAGAATAGACAAGCTTAACTTCCTGATGCGCGTCGCCGACCTCAACCCCGGCTGCGTGATGTCGGACATAACTTCCCTCGTGCGCTTCTAAACCAAAGCGTACCTTCCACACAGGAAAAGCCGGGGCTTTCGCTCCGGCTTTCTTTATATCAGCGCTTTGGGTGGTCTATAAAATCGTCAGATTCACCCGCGCGCAATAATCCTCTATGAACTCTTTCCTTACTCCGCAGATTCCGCCGCGCTTACGGATTTCGGCGCGGATTTGTTCGAAGTTCTTTACGGCAAACTCTGCGGCGCGGCGGGCGGACTGCTCCATCGCTTCGTCGAGCACGGCTTTGGCTTCTTCGGGACGGCCGGCGCGGTCGGCGCGAGCGGCGGCGCGTTCGGCTCTTGCAGCCTGCGTCTCGATTTCTTCGTCGAGGAATGCCGCGCCTACGCGGACGAATGGGGCGTATTTTTCGTAGTCTGCGGATACGGCCGCGGCGAGGCGCTCGAAGAGCCACCAGAGCGAATTTTCGTCGAACTTTCCGCCGCTTGCGCGCATGAGCGGTGGAAGATAGCCGGTGCAGTATGCGGGGACGTAGACGGAGGTGCAGGGCAGCGAGTAGGCGTAGCGCATGACGGGGCCCGTGTTTTCCGCCCAGCGGCATATCATCGAGGCGGCGGTCTGGCTTGCGTCCAGCGTCATCGCATGCATACATACGGATGGGAATGTGCCGAAGGAAATGCCTAAGTGCGGCTCGAGCAGCGTACCCTCGAAATGGTCGCGCAGGATGGATTTTATGATCACGGCGTCGAAGGGGTCTTCCGCGTCCTCGATCATGGTTCGCAGCCGCCGCATTCGCGGCACGGCGCTTGTCTGGCGCGCGCCGGGAGCGGTGTAGGCCTTCGCAAAGCTGAATCTTTCGTCTGCGGCGAGCCAGCCTTTGTCGCGCGCATATTTTTCGAGCGCCTCGCTGCATTCGTCGGGCTTTCCTATCGTGTAGCAGTTGCTTATTGCGTATGTTTCTTCGATGCGCTTCGCGGCCCACATGCGGCCGGCGGTCTCCAACAGCCATATTTCCTGCCTGTCGGCTATGAAGAATGAGTTTTCGTAGCGTTTGTCCGCGAGCCTACTTGCGTTGGCGTTCTGGCCGTATTTTTCGAGCAGCGCCGTTATCGCATCCATCGCTTCGCGCGCGGTCGCGCCGCGCTCAAGGCCTAGGCGCAGAAGGTCCATGCCGAGCAGCGCGTTTTCTTCGCCGCTTTCCGCGGCCTTGCTGCTCTGCGCCTCGTTGCCTATCATGACGCCTTTTTCGTTGACGCCCATCTCGTAGCCCCACATCCAATAGGGTTTGGAGCCGAGGACGCCGTATGTCTTTTCAGCCTGTGGCACGGAGATGAACGTGCATTCCACGGTTTCGCCGCGCGCGTGCTCCGCTCCTTCCACCCACGCAAGCGCCTGCGCTTCGCCTAGCGGGCGGTCGCTGTTCTTCGCCAACACTATGTTGCCGGAGAGCGTCGTATCCGCGGGAAGCACAAATGTATCGCATGAGAGCATTTTTTTCTTTCTCCCTTCGTTGCCATATCTCTTTGCAAATCTGCCGTTATTATACTAAAGCGAAAGCGCCGGGAACGCTCCCGACGCTTTCATTAAGCTGTAATATTTTCCTGTTTCCAGGCTACTTCCCGAATACTTCCCTCGCCGCCTTGCGCGATATTTCAATGCCGTGCTTGATGTCCTCGACTGGAACGTTAAGCGCGGGGCGGAAGCGGACCGTGTTCGCTCCGCAGCCTAGGATGAGCATGTGGTTGGCCTGGCATGCTTTGAGGAACTTGTTGCGCAGTTCCTCAGAGCAGATGTCGTATGCGCACATGAGCCCCTTGCCGCGGACGTTGCGGATGTATTTCGGGAATTCCGCCTCGAGCTCCTTGAGGCCGTTGTAGAGCGCCGGGCCGGCGACGTTCGACACGTAGTCGAGAATCTTGTCGTCGCGGTAGATTTCGAGATATCTCTGAGCGCGCACCATGTCGACGACGGTGCCGCCCCAGGTCGAGTTGATACGGCTTGACACTTTGAAGCAGTTGTTCTCTACTTCGTCGATGCGCGGCCCGGCGATGACGCCGCATACCTGCGCTTTTTTACCAAACGAGAAGAGGTCCGGCTTGACAGGCGCGTGGTGCTCCCAAGCCCACATTTTACCGGTGATGCCCATCCCGCTCTGCACTTCGTCGAAGATGAGGAGCATTTCGTTTTCGTCGCAGATCTGGCGCAGCTGTTTAAAGAACTCCGTGCGGAAGTGGTTGTCCCCGCCTTCGCCCTGTATCGTCTCAATGATGACGGCGGCTATTCCGTCGGGGTCGTTCATCAGCGCGTGCTTGATTTGCTTTATCGCCTGCGCTTCGAGCCACTCGACCTCGCCGAGGTGCTCCTCGAGCGGGAAGGTTATCTTCGGGTTGATGATGCGCGGCCACTCCGTAAACTTCGCGTAGCGCTGGTGCTTGTTCGGGTCGTTGGTGTTCGTGACGGAGAGGGTGTAGCCGCTGCGCCCGTGGAAGGCCTCGTTGAAATGCATTATTTTCGTGCCTTTGCGTCCGTCGTAGGCCTCGCCAAGGGTTATCTTACCCTTCTGGAGAAGCTTCTGGACCTTCCAGTCCATGGCGATCTTGAAGGTGTTTTCGACGGCAAGCGTACCGTAGTCGATGAAGAATACGTGGTTGTATCCCTCAGGTACTGCAACCTCGCCGAAGATCTTGACGAAGTCGGCCATTTCCTGAGTGTAGATGTCGGAGTTCGCTACTTTGTTGATGGCGGCGCGGAAAATCTTCTCTTTGAATTCCTCGTTGTCAAGCTTCGGATGGTTCATGCCGAAGGGGGCGGAAGCGAAGAATGTGTAGAAGTCTAGCCAGTCAGCGCCGGTTACAGAGTCTATGACGTGGCTGCCTTTAGATTTCTCCATGTCGATTACGATGTCGAAGCCGTCGCGGAGAAGCAGCTTCTCTATGGTCGAGAATACGTCTTTCGGCGCTACAAGATGATTTGTTGGCATTTCATGCAACCTCCCAGATTTAATTTTTTGTACTTAAAGCAGAAACAGGTTTATTTCAAACTTAGCTCCACTTTTAGTTTACATTCAAAATTCTATAAAATCAAGCTCTTTTTCCAGAATTTAATTATATAAAATTATTCGATAGATAAAATTTAATGTAATTTATAAAAATATTTTTCGGAAATTGTTTTCTTGTCTTGCAGCGCGGTTGAAGCCTTCCCTTATTGGTATCGATTTGCAGATTTTTGTATAAGCGCGGTTATTATGGTCGCTCGACACGACTCGGACGCCGGAAAATAAAAAGAAACCGGCCCCTTATTGGATCGGAGCCGGTTTCTTCACATTACAACGTTTACAACTCTTTTGCAGCAGGAAGCTCGAAGAATTTCCTGACAAGCTCGGGCGGATATAGTTTTCCTGTCCCCATGCCGGGGCAGAATGCGGCGTAGTAGTCCCATACGCGTTTGTCCGAGAGCATCGAAGGCCAGAATGGGAACATGCGGCACTGAAGCGGGCGGACCTTGTAAATTTTGCAGCGTTTGGTCTCACTATCAAGGAAATAGCAGTCGTAGTTTGCTTTCTCCTTGATACCCAGCCGTCCGTCTACGCGGCGCAGGCATTCCTTTCCTAGCGCAATCTCATCCATGCCGAGTGCCGCGGCTATTTTCGCGCGCTCGGCCGACGTCACCCAGATTTCGCCTGGTTCGCCGCCGCAGCAGCGCCCGCAGCCGCGGCACTCGAAGCGGACGCCCTCGTCCTCCCACCAGAGACGCATTATTTGTTGACTATCCCTTTTTTCGTTGCGAGATAGACGGCGCCGGTCTCTTTAAGCTTGTCGAGCGATTCGAGGGCGATGCCAGTGCCGAGGGCAACGCACTCGCCCGCAGACTCCGCAACCATCGCGTTTATCTCGGTTTCCTCCATTATGAGCTCGGCGATGCCGCGCAGATACGCGCCTCCGCCCGTGAGGATTATGCCGCGGTCCATTACGTCGGCGGAGAGCTCCGGCGGCGTTTTTTCAAGCACGCGCTTGATGCCGGCGACTATCGCGTTGACTGGCTCTTCTATCGCCCGCGCGATGTCCACGCTGGAGACCGTAACCTGGCGCGGCAGCCCTTGCACGAGGTCGCGCCCGCGGATGTCCATCGTTTTCTCCGGCGAGGCAGTCTTCGGGTCGCAGGCGCCGATCTGCTTTTTTATGTCCTCGGCGGTCTGCTCGCCTATGGCGAGGTTGTACTGTTTGCGCATGTAGCGTACTATCGATTCGTCAAATTTGTCGCCGCCTACACGCAGCGACTCGTAGACGACGAGGCCGCCGAGCGAGACTATCGCGATGTCGGTCGTACCGCCGCCTATATCGACTACCATGTTGCCGACCGGCTCGCCGACGGGCATGTTGGCCCCTATCGCCGCCGCCATCGGCTCTTCTATAAGGTACGCTTCCTTCGCGCCGACTTCGAGCGCGGCTTCAAGCACGGCGCGGCGCTCAACGTCGGTCGCCCCAGCTGGGACGCCTATCATAAGGCGGTGGCGCACGAGGCGTTCAATCCCCTTCGTCACCTTTTTCATAAACTCGCGGAGCATGACCTCAGTCATTGTATAGTCCGCTATGACGCCGTCGCGAAGCGGGCGTATCGCCACGACGTTGCCCGGCGTCTTGCCTATCATGACCTTCGCGTCCTCCCCGACGGAGAGTATCTTTCCAGTCGACTGATCCATCGCGACGACGGATGGCTCGCGCAGTACGATGCCTTTGCCCTTTACGAAAACCAGAACGGTCGCCGTTCCAAGGTCTATGCCTATGTCTTTATTCCACAAAATCCGTCCGCCTCCCGTTTTTATACAGAGGTCCTGTCTGCATAATCTATTCCGTTCAAATAACAATTTTACCATATCGGTGCGTTGTAGGTGACTTTCCAGAACCAGAGGCCGCAGGCTGGAAATGTCCGCCCGCCGTCCGAGCGTGTGCGCGTTTCTGTGTTAAGCAGCTCCTTTATCTCCTCAGGCTTGATTTTGCCGAGCGCCGCAAGCTCGAGGTTGCCGAGTATGATGCGCACCATGTTGTGAAGGAACCCGTCGCCGCGTATCTGGAATAGGATGAGGCGGCCCCGTTTGACGAGCCGCGCGCGCTCGATATGGCGCACAGTCGTGTGCTCATATCCCTCAAGACGGCAGAAATTGCTGAAGTCGTGTTCACCTTCGATAAATTTTGCCGCCTCCGCCGCGGCGTGCCAATCGTACCCGGCGTGCTTGAGCCACGCTGCATATGGCTTGATGTGCGGATATATCGAGCTCGCATTCCAAATGAAATAGCGGTACTCGCGCGAGCGGGCGCTGAAACGCGCGTGGAAGTCGCCCGCGACGCACGCCGCGCGCATGACACAGACGCCTGGCGGGAGGTGCGCGTTCATGGCCAGCATCAGGCTGCGCGGCTCCCATTCGCGCTTCATGTCGAAACTGCATATCTGCGCGCGCGCATGCACACCGGTGTCGGTGCGTCCCGCTCCGGCTACTTGCGTATGGCAGCCGTTCAGCTTTGAAACCGCCTCTTCGAGCGCCTGCTGCACCGTAGGAAGCCCCGGCTGGATCTGCCAGCCGAAGAAGCGGCCTCCGTCGTAGCTGATCTCAGCCGCGTATCTCACAGCAGCCTCTCCGCAGCCCTGTCGAAAACTATGAGCAAAGCCGACAAAAATACGAATCCCGCGAGAGCCGCGCCGTCCGAGCGCCGCCACACGAGCGGGCGCATGCGAGTACGCCCTTCGCCTCCCGCGTAGCCGCGCGCCTCCATCGCGACGGCGAGGTTCTCCGCGCGCTTGAAGACTATTACGAAGAGCGGGATCAGCACCGGTATGTATGCGCGTGCGCGGCGCATGACGCCGCCGGTATCGAAGTCCGCTCCACGCGACTTCTGCGCTTTGATGATGCGCGATGTCTCTTCAAAAAGCGTAGGAATGAAGCGCAGCGCGATGGTTATCATCATGGCTATGTCGTGTGCGGGAAGCCCCAGCCGTTTCAGCGGCGAGAGAAGCCCTTCAAGCCCGTCGGAGATCTTCGCGGGCGTCGTCGTGAAGGTAAGAAGCGAAGCGAACATGACGAGATAGACGAGCCGCAGCGCCATCGCTGCGCCGAGCATAGCGCCCTCGGCCGTCGCCTCTACGCCGAAGAACGAGAAAAGGACTCTCCCCGGCGTCAGGAAAAGATGAAATAATGCCGTAAATATCACGAGAATAACGACGGGGCGCGACGACGCCGCGACGAGCCGGAAAGGCAGCCGCGCGAGCTTCGCAAGCAGAAATATGCCTAAGCCGCAGAGTGCGAAGGATGGCGCCGCGTGCAGCATGAATATGGCGGCCATAGCAAAGATTGTGACGACTATCTTCGCTCGCGGGTCGAGCGAATGGACGAAGGAATCCGCCGGGATGTACTGTCCGAGCGGGATTTTATCAAGCGAGGCCATTTTTTCTCTTTCTTATCTGAGCCATAAGGCCGTCGACGCTCCAGGCGAGGGTTTCTATTTTTCCCGCCTCGCGCAGAGCGGCGGAGATGCCGAGTATCTCCGGTACGGCGAGCCCTTTCACCTTGCGAGAGACGACGAACTCCGCCGTCTCCTCCGGCGTGCCGAACGAAACGGCACGCCCGTCTTCGAGCAGAAGTATCATGTCGCTGAGGCTCAGGGCGAGCTCTATGTCGTGCGTAATGAGGACGACGCCTGCGCCAGAGGCCGCGAAATTTTTTATCATGGAGACGAGCGCCGCCGCCGCGTCGCAGTCGAGCCCCGCCGCGGGCTCGTCGAGCACGAGGTACGACGGACGCGCCGCGATTACCGAGGTTATCGCTACGCTGCGTTTCTGCCCGCCGGAAAGTCCGTATGGCGACAGGTCGAGCAACGCTTCGTCGAGGCCGGCTTCGCGCGCGGCATCTTTGACACGCTTCGGAATCTCCGCCTCCGGCACGCCCCAGTTGCGCGGCGCGAAGGCTATCTCGTCAAAGACGCTGTCGGAAAAAATCTGCTCTTCCGGGTACTGGAAGACAAGGCCGACCTTGCTGCGCACGCGCCGGGTCTCCGCCGCGCTCCTGCCAGTTTCGTCGCCGTCCGCAACGACGCGCCCGCTCTGTGGTGCTATAAGGCCGTTCAGATGCTGCGCCAGCGTAGACTTCCCGCTTCCAGTGTGTCCCAGGACGGAAACTATCCGGCCTTCCTTACATTCGAACGACACGTTCGAAAGAGCGGCGCGCGCCGACGGCAGGCCGGCGTTGTATGTGTAGCTGAGATTTTCTACAATAAGCGGCATAGTTCTGTTTTTAACGACTCTGCATCCGCCGGACAATCGTCCGGTATAAAGCCACCGGAGCGCAGCATTTCTGCGAGGCGCTCCGCAGCCGGTTTCATAAGATGCATTGATGCGAGCTCCGCCGCGCTCTTGTTGAGGAACTCGCGCGCCGGCATGTCGCATGAAATTTTCCCGTTTTCAAGTACTACGGCGCGGTCAGCGCGGCGTATCTCTTCGAGGCGGTGCGTAACCTCAACTATTGTGACGCCCTTAGCATGCTCGCGTTCAATTATCTCCGTAAATTCAATACGCGAGCGCGGATCGAGCATCGAAAGCGCCTCGTCGAGCAATATCGCCTGCGGGTGCATCGCAAGCGCGCCGGCGAGCGCTAGGCGCTGTTTCTGCCCGCCGGAAAGCGACGAAACAAGGTCGCCGCGCCTTTCCCAAAGCCCCGTCGCTTTAAGCGATTCCTCAACACGCCGGCATATTTCGTCAGTAGGACAGCCGAGGTTTTCGGGGCCGAAAGCGGCCTCTTCTTCGACTACGGCGGCGACTATCTGATCCTCGGGGTTCTGAAAAACGATGCTCGAAATTCCGCGGAGCTGCTCCGGTTTCGCATCGCGCGTATCAACCCCGCAGACAAAACAAAAGCCCTGCGTGGGAGTCAGCAGGGCGCTTAAAATCTTTAAAAGTGTGGACTTTCCTGAACCGTTAGAACCAAGAAGCGCAACCCACTCGCCGGCGCGGATTTCCAAATTAATACCGCGGAGTATCTTTTCGGCCGTATTCGCATAAGCGAACTCCGCGCCTTGGAGAATGAATTGTGTTTCTTGCTGCATCTAAGGTTTTAGTCTACGAGCTGAATTACCGCCATCGGCGAGGAGTCGCCTACGCGAGTCCCGATTTTGACTATTCTAGTGTAGCCGCCGTTACGCTCGGCATATTTCGGCCCTAGCTCGTTGAAGAGCTTGTTGACCGCCTCTTTGTGAGGGATTCTGGCAATAACGAGACGACGGTCGTTGAGCGTTCCGGACTTCGCCTTCGTGATAAGCTTCTCGGCCACGCGGCGAAGCTCTTTGGCCCTCGTCTCCGTTGTAACGATGCTTCCCTCTACGAAGAGACTGGCCGCCATGTTGCCAAGCATGGCCCACCTGTGGGCGCTGCAGCGGCCCAACCGCCTTGTACTCATGCGGTGTCTCATTGCTTACTCCTCCTTCGGATTCTGTTCGTTGTTCTCCAAATCCTCGTCGTCATCGTCGATCGGCGTGCTTATGTCGCCGCTGAGATGCAGGTCGAATTTGGCAAGTTTCTCCTCGATCTCCTTGAGGGAGATTTTGCCGAGGTTGCGGATTTTCAGGAGGTCGTCCCTCGTCCGCGATACGAGCTCGCCAATCATATGCACTCCGCCGCGAAGGAGACAATTCTCGCTGCGCACAGAAAGCTCAAGATCTCTGACGGGCCGCGTATAGATGGAGTTTTCGCCCATCGGGAAGCCGGCCATTCCCGGGCCGAATCCCTTGGAGCCGCCGAGCGCCGCGCGCGCGGCATCGTCGTTTTTGATTATCTCGTCGAGCGCGCTGGTACCGGGACCGGCGAGCGCGTCGACTATCGACGCGTAGTATCCTTTGAGGATGCGGCTCGCCTGGATGACCGCGGACTCGGGCGAAACGACTTCGTTCGTCCAAATCTCCAGCGTGAGGCTGTCGTAGTCGGTCCTCTGCCCCATGCGCTTGTCCTGAATGTCATATTTGACACGCTGCACAGGAGAGAAAAGCGCGTCTGTCTGGAGCGCGTCAACCGGAAGGTACGAAGCCCTCGGACGGTCGATAGGCGCGTATCCCGTGCCGGTGGCCACATATATATCCATCGAAATGGAGTGCCCATCCTCGATGGTGCATATATAGGCTTCGGGATCCGGGAATTCTATCTCGCTGTCAGGGTCAATGTCGGAGACCGTGACGACCTTCGGCCCCTTAGCTTCGAGGTGGAGCGTGCGGACGGTCGCCGAATGGCAGCGGACAGGGACGTGCTTCATATTGACGAGAAGCTCGATAACATCTTCCTTGACTCCCGGAATAGTGCTGAATTCATGCATTACGCCTTCGATGCGCACCGCTACCACGGCCGCGCCGCTTATAGAAGAGAGCAGGACGCGGCGCAGGGAGTTGCCAAGCGTTACGCCATAGCCTCTTTCAAGGGGCTCGATGGTGATTTTACCATACGACGGGGTGGATTCTTGTACTATGATCTCATGGCGATCATGCTCCATGTTCTCCCCCACCTTTCGTTACGTTAACGTGCATAGAATTCAACAACAAGCTGTTCGTTGACAGGTACGTCGATCTGCTCGCGAACCGGTACTGTAAGTAACGTGCCTGACATTGTTTCCTGATTAAATTCGAGCCATGCCGGGATGCTGCGCGCTGCGGAAGCCTCGGCGTTGTCCTTGAGCGTCTGGATGTCGCGGCTGCCCTCCGCTACGGCGACGACATCGCCGGGCTTGAGCATCGCGCTGGGGATGTTAAGCTTGCGCCCGTTGACCGTGAAGTGGCCGTGGCTGACGAGCTGGCGCGCCTGCGCGCGGCTCACGCCGAAGCCGAGACGGTAGACGACGTTGTCGAGACGGCGCTCGAGAAGCTGAAGGAAGTTATGACCCGTCTGGCCAGCCATGCCGGTCGCCTTCTCGTATATCGTGCTGAACTGCGTCTCGTTGATGCCGTAGAAACGGCGGAGCTTCTGCTTCTCGCGGAGACGGATACCGTATTCGCTCTGCTTGCCGCGGCGCGTGCCGTGCTGGCCGGGCTTCGAGTTGCGTTTGGTGAGGCCGCACTTCTCGGTGTAGCAGCGGTCACCCTTTAAAAAGAGCTTGGCGCCCTCTGCGCGGCAAAGCCTGCATACGGGTCCTGTATATCTGCTCATGTGTACAAGTACCTCCTTCTGGGACTACACGCGGCGCCGTTTCGGAGGACGGCATCCGTTGTGCGGAATCGGCGTTGCGTCGCGGATCACATTGACCTGGAGTCCGGCCGCCTGAAGCGAGCGGATAGCCGACTCGCGTCCCGGTCCGGGGCCCTTGACGACGACGTCTATCTCGACGACTCCGTGGTCCTGCGCCACCTTGGCGGCCTGTGCGGCCGACATCTGAGCGGCGTAGGGCGTCGACTTACGGGTTCCCTTGAAGCCGACGTTGCCACCAGAGGCCCAGGAGAGCGCGTTGCCCTGTTTGTCGGTAAGCGTCACTATCGTGTTGTTGAATGTCGAATATATATGAGCTACGCCGTAGCTTACGTTCTTTCTTTCCTTGCGCTTGCGGCTGCGCTGTACGCGTTTGGCCAACTGTTATTCCCTCCCTAAACCTTACTTCGTAGCTTTCTTCTTGCCGGCGACTGTCCTCTTCGGACCTTTGCGCGTGCGGGCGTTCGTCTTCGTCCTCTGTCCCCTTACAGGAAGGCCGAGGCGGTGACGAAGGCCGCGGTAGCATCCGATATCCATCAGACGCTTGATGTTCATCGCAATGTCGCGGCGGAGATCGCCTTCGACGTGGCGGTTGTTTTCAATTTCCGCGCGGAGCTTCTGCTCTTCTTCCTCGGTGAGGTCCTTGACGCGGGTATTCGGGTTGATCCCAGTGACTTTTATAATGTCGTTAGCTACTGCCGGCCCAATACCGAAAATATAGGTAAGGGCTATTTCAATTCTTTTCTCACG
>URAG01000054.1 GCA_900545755.1 uncultured Cloacibacillus sp.
TGTGCGGACCGCGCCGGGCCATTCGACGGCGGCGAGCTCGCCTTTGGCGCAGCCGAGGGCTACTTCGCCGAAGTCTCCGCCGAAGGCCGGAAGCACGACCTGCGTCTCCGGGTCGCCGAGGCGGACGTTGTATTCGAGCACAGAGAGCGAGCCGTCCGGCTTGATCATTATCCCGGCATAGATGACGCCGCAGAATGGAATGCCGTCTGCCGCCAATCCGTCTACCGTCGGCGTTAGTACTTCGTCGGTGATTTTTTTCATAAAGGGTTCGTCGACCCACGGAACGGGCGAGTATGCGCCCATGCCGCCTGTGTTGTTGCCTTTGTCACCGTCAAGCGCGCGCTTGTGGTCCTGGCTCGACGGGAGGATACGCACCGTCTTGCCGTCTGTAAGGGCGAGGACTGTCATTTCCATACCTTCGACGTAGTCTTCGACTACGATGAGATTTCCCGCTGTACCGAGTTTCTGTTCTTCGAGCATCATGTGGCAAATCGCGACTGCATCTTCGTAGGTCTCTGGTAAGAACGCGCCTTTGCCGGCCGCTAGGCCGTCCGCCTTGACGACGAACGGAGCGCTGCGCTTCTTGAGCGCTGCTTCGCATTCGGCGAGGTTTGTGCAGAGGTCGAAGTCTGAGGTCGGTATGCCGTGCTTCTTCATGAAGGTCTTCGAGAATGCTTTGCTTCCTTCGAGGCGTGCGCCGGAGGCTCCTGGGCCAACGACGAGTATGCCCGCTTCGCGCAGCGCGTCGGCAGTGCCTGCGACGAGGGGCGCTTCCGGACCGACAAACACGAGCTCTATGCCGAGCCAGGTGCAGAGCTCTTTCATCGCCTTGGGGTCACACGGGTCGCCTGCGTGGCAGAGCGCGAGCTTCGCTATGCCTGGATTGCCTGGGCAGCAGTGAAGCTCGGTCGTCACCTTCGAGCGCGAAAAGGCGTGGACTATGGCGTGTTCTCGGCCGCCGCCCCCGAGTACCATAACTTTCATAGCTTTTACTCCTTGCCCGTTAATGGCGGAAAGTACGGCTGCCGCCCACAAAGAGGCTGACACCGAGCTCTGCGGCCTTTTTGAAGACCTCTTCATCGCGTATTGAGCCGCCCGGCTCTATGACGGCGCTGACTCCAGCCTTTGCCGCTAGCTCTATCGAATCGGCGAATGGGAAGAATGCGTCAGATGCCATTACGGAGCCCTGAGCTTTATCCTTCGCCATTTTTATGGCGTATTCGGCGGCATCGACGCGGTTCGTGAATCCGCCGCCTATGCCTACCGCCGCGCCGTCCTTGACGAGTACTATCGCGTTGCTCTTGGTGATAGCCGCCGTCTTCCAGGCGAAGATGATGTCGTTCCAGAGTTCAGGGCGCGGTGTGCCGTGCCACTGGCCCGTGGATTCCTGCGGAAGCGCGGGAAGTTTGTCCTCTTCTACGAGCCATCCACAGCGGTTAGCCGATATCTGGAATTTAGGCGAGTAGCCTGGAAGTATCTTAAGGACGCGGAGGTTGTGCTTCTTTTCCGCGAAGTATTCCGCGACTCCTTCTTCAAAATCGGGCGCGGCGACTATCTCGAAGAATGTCTCGGTTATCGCCTTAGCCGTCTCCATGTCAACCTTGCGCGTGAGGCCGATTATTCCGCCGAATGCAGATACGGGGTCGCATGCGAGCGCCCTTCTGAAAGCTTCGAGCGTCGTCGCGCCATATGCCGTGCCGCATGGAGTGGTGTGCTTGACTATCGTGCATGCGCAGACGTCCTGGAATATGGAGCATCCGCGTAGCAGCGTGTCGAGGTCAAGCAGGTTGTTAAAGGAGAGCTCTTTTCCTGAGAGCTGTTCGAAAGGACGATGTTCAAGCGGCGGCATGAAGAGCGCGGCCTTCTGGTGCGGGTTCTCTCCGTAGCGGAGCTCCTGCTCCATGCGAAGGGGGATGACTTTGTCGTCGGCGACGTTCTCTTCGACGCCTACTTCGCGGCAGAGTCCACGGTAAATTACCGCGTCGTAAGACGAAGTTGCGCGGAACGCCTTGAGCGCAAGCTCCTGCTTGAACTCGAGCGTGAATTCCTGATTCCTGTCTAGCTCCTCAAGCACGCGCTTATAGTCGGCGATGTCGGTAACTACCGCGACGTGGTAGTAGTTCTTAGCTGCGGCGCGGATGAGTGAAACTCCGCCGATGTCTATCTTTTCGATGAGCTGGTCGAGGTTGGCTCCGCTCTTTGCCGTCTCTTCGAACGGATAGAGGGTGCAGACGACGACGTCGATGAGTGGGATGTTAAATTTCGCGCGGTCCTCGTCGTCCTGAGCGAGGCCGCGTCTTGCGAGTATTCCGCCCATTATCGTCGGATGGAGGGTCTTTACCCTTCCGCCGAGTATCGAGGGGACGCCGGTGAGATCCACGACTTCCGTGACCTTCACGCCGCCCTCTTCAAGATGCTTGGCAGTGCCGGAGCTCGACACTATTTCGTAGCCGTGCGCTTCGAGCCCTTTCGCGAGCTCAAGCGCGCCTGTCTTGTCCCATACGGAGATGAGCGCTTTTTTCTGTTCCACCATTCCAAACCTCCATTTCGGATTTACGGGGTTTTTCGCAAAAAATTCTTTCAGAGTCTTTTTGTAAAGTTTGTGTTCGACGGCGTGGATTTTCGCCTCGAGCGTCTCTATCGTGTCCTCCGGATCGCGAGTAACCTTTTCCTGCGCGAGTATCGGCCCGTGGTCGACTTCTTCGTCGACTATATGGATTGTGACGCCGGTTTCCTGCACGCCGGCGTCCCATGCGTCCTGGATGCCGTGCGCGCCGGGGAAGAGCGGCAGAAGCGCGGGATGTATGTTGATTATGCGTCCGGAGAAGCGGCGCACGAAGTCCGGTGAGAGTATGCGCATGAAACCGGCAAGGACAATCCAGTCGGCGCCGGCCTCTTCGACCGCAAGCGCTATTGCCTCTTCCGCGTCGGCCCGGCCTAGCTGCTTGTATGAAAATACTCGCGTCGGCACGCCGAGCGACGCTGCGGTCTGGAGCCCCTTCGCTGTCGGTTTGTCGCTGCCGACGAAGGCCGGCACGGCGTCAAGCTCGCCGTCCCTGATCGCGTTGAGGATGGCTTGCATGTTGGTGCCGGTGCCGGATATGAGTATCGCTATTCGCGGGGGCTGCTGCATTTGATGACCTCGCCGATTACCGTCGGATGTTCGCCGAGCTTTGCGAGAGCTTCTTCAAGCGTTTTCAGGTCCTTCGGTGCTACGACGAATACGAATCCTATCCCGAGGTTGAACACCCTGCGCATTTCTTCTTCGTCGATTCCTGCGCTCTGCACTAGGTCGAAGACCTTCGGGCGCTTCCATGAGCCGAAATCTACGTTTATGTCGAGGTGCTTAGGTATTACGCGGATGACGTTGCCGTACATGCCGCCGCCCGTGATGTGCGCCATCCCGCGCACGACTCCGGTTTCTATCGCGGCGAGCGCGGCCTTGACGTAGAGGCGCGTCGGGCGCATTACGGCTTCGGCTATCGTTTCGTCCCAGCCTTCGGGCGTCGTGGCGAGGTCTACGTTGAGGCCGTCTTTGCCGAGCGCGCTGCGCACTAGGCTGTAGCCGTTGCTGTGGATGCCGGAGCTTTCTATGCCGACGAGCAGGTTGCCCTCCTGGATATCGCTGCCGTCGATGATTTTGTCTTCGTCGACTATGCCGACGGCGAATCCGGCGAGGTCGAAGCCGTCTGCGTCGTAGACGCCGGGCATCTCAGCCGTTTCTCCGCCGAGCAGCGCGCAGAGGCTTTCTTCACAGGCGCTGATGACTCCGTCAACTACCGGAGCGAGGATGTTTTCGTCTAGCTTGCCGCAGGCCGCGTAGTCGAGGAAGAAGAGCGGGCGCGCGCCGACTGTGACGAGGTCGTTGACGTTCATCGCGACGAGGTCCTGCCCGAGGCCGCGGTAGAGGCCGGTAGCCTTCGCGAGTTCGAGCTTCGTACCGACGCCGTCTGTGCATCCGGCGAGGCATTTGCCTCCGCCTATCCTGTAAAGGCCGGCGAAGCCTCCGACTCCGCCGACGCAGTTTTTATCCTTCGGGTGTTTGGCGAGGAGGGACTTTATCGTTTCGACCCATGCGTCGCCGCCTGAGATGCTAACTCCTGATTTCTCGTAACTGAGCTTGCCCAACAGAGTTCCCCCTTAATATTTTTCGAGATATTTGCCGCTGAAGCAGGCGGTGCAGAGCCTGTCGGCAGGCAGGCCGATCGCCGCGACGAGATCCTCTTCCGTGAGATAGTCGAGCGAGTCCGCTCCGACCTTGCGACAGAGTTCGGGGAGCGTCATACGCACCGCGGCTAGAGTCTCTTCCTTGCGCGTGTCTATGCCGTAGCGGCAGGGATGAAGCACGGGAGGCGAGGCTATGCGCAGGTGTACTTCTCCAGCGCCGCAGTTGCGTATCATCGTAACTATACGCTCTGCGGTCGTTCCGCGTACTATAGAGTCGTCGACTATGACGGCGCGTTTGTCTCTAAAGAGCTCTTCTATTGGGTTGAGCTTTATCTTGACTCCGAGCTCGCGCACTTTCTGTGTAGGCTGAATGAAGGTGCGTCCGACGTAGCGATTGCGCACGACCGCCATTTCGAACGGTGCGTGCGCCGCCTGCGCGTAGCCTATCGCTGCAATCGTACCGCTGTCCGGCATTCCAGCGACGAGGTCTGCGCTCGTGCATGGGGCCTTGAGCGCAAGGCGGCGGCCCATCTCTTTGCGTGCTTCGTAGACGGAGCGGCCGTCGATGATGCTGTCAGGGCGCGCTGTGTAGACGTATTCGAACGAGCAGTGCATGCAGCGTGTGGGGCGTTCGTGGCGGACGCGCAGGCTCTTCATGCCGCGCGAGTTTATTACTACTATTTCGCCGGGCTCTACGTCGCGCAGCAGCTTCGCGCCGACTATATCAAGCGCGCATGACTCGGAGGCCGCGTAGTATGTGCCGTCGCGTTCGCCGAGGACCAGAGGCTTGAAGCCGTACGGGTCTCGAGCCGCGACGAGTGCGTCTTCGAGGAGCACCGTTATCGCGTAGGAGCCTTCGAGCCTTTTTAGCGCGTCGACTATAGCGTCGACAGGCTCCATGTGCGACTTCTGCGCGACCATATGAAGAATGGCTTCCGAATTTGTCGCCGACTGGAAGATTGCGCCGTGCGCTTCAAGATGCGACTTGAGCTCTTCAACGTTCGTGATGAGGCCGTCGTGGGCTATCGCAATTGGTCCGCGTGCGTAGTTTGCGCAGACGGGCAAAACGTTGTGCAGCTGCGCGCTCTCGATTGGGACGTAGCGGACGTGTCCTATCGCGCAGTTTGCGTTCTCGAGCGAGAGCTTATGCTGGTCTATCGCATTGTGGAGAAGGCCGAAGCCTCGCGCCGAGGCGGCGTGGCCGTCGTGCGCCCATGCGATGCCCGCCGACTCCTGCCCGCGGTGCTGGAGCGCGTAGAGTCCGAGGTAGACTTCTTCGAGTACCGGTTGATGCTTGACGCTGTATGCGCCGAAAATGCCGCTCATATTACCTTACGCGGAAATCCTTCTCCAGATTTCTTCGTATGCGCCGAGCACGTTGCCGAGATCTTTGCGGAAGCGGTCCTTGTCAAGGTGGTCGCCTGTCGACTTGTCCCAGAAGCGGCAGGTGTCGGGCGAAATTTCGTCGGCGAGAATGAGGTTGCCCTGCATGTCCTTGCCGAACTCAAGCTTGAAGTCTACGAGGACTACGCCGAGCTTCGCGAAATAATCCTTGAGTATCGCGTTGACGCGGAGCGAAATGTCCTTGATCTTGTCGAGCTCTTCCTTAGTAGCCCAGCCGAAGAGCAGAGCGTGATCCTCGATTATGAACGGATCGCCGAGAGCGTCGTCCTTGTAGCACATCTCGAAGAGCGGGCGTGGAAGTTCCATCCCTTCTTTTACGCCGAGGCGCTTGCAGAGCGAACCGGTCGTGATGTTGCGGACTATGACCTCAAGAGGAACGATTTTGACGCGCTTGACCAGCTGGTGCGTGTCGTCAAGCTGCTTGACGAAGTGCGACTCGACGCCGTTGTCGGCGAGGAGCTGGAAGAGCTTTGAGGAAATCTTATTGTTGAGTACTCCCTTGCCGCTCATCGTCGCCTTCTTCTGCCCGTTGAAAGCCGTGAAACTGTCCTTATACTCAACTATTACGTAGTTCGGGTCCTCGGTCGTGTAAAGCCTCTTGGCCTTGCCCTCGTAGATGAAATCTTTCTTTGTAAGCTCCATTTCTAAATCCTCCGTAAAATATAATTTCCGGGGCCGCCGCCCCGGAGCTAATGCTTAAAATCCAAGAAGATCGTTCTTTTCTTCTTCCTCTAAATAATTGCCGTCGAAGCAGGCCGTGCAGAGCTCTTCGCGCGGAAGCCCTATCGCTCGGCATAGGTCGTCGCAGCTGATATATTCGAGCGAGTCCGCGTCTATCCTGCGGCGTAGCTCCGGTATCTCCATCTGAGCCGCTATCAGCTCGGACGAACTCGGCGTGTCGATGCCGTAATAGCATGGGAAACGCACAGGCGGCGAAGCGATGCGCATATGCACCTTGCTCGCGCCGCTGTCCCGTATCATAGAGACGATGCGTCCCGCGGTCGTGCCGCGTACAAGGCTGTCGTCTACTATGACCGCCTCCTTGCCATCGAATATGCCTGGCTGCGGGTTCAGCTTTATCTTGACGCCAGCCTCGCGCACGCGCTGCGTCGGTTGGATGAAAGTGCGTCCGACGTAGCGGTTGCGTACTACGCCAGCTTCGAAATCTGCGCCGGCCTCTTCCGCAAGCCCTATCGCAGCGAGCGTGCCGCTGTCCGGCATACCTGCGACGACGGCGTTCTTCGGGCAATCCGCGCAGCGCGCGAGAGTCGCTCCGAGCTCCTTGCGCGTCTTGTAGACCGAACGCCCGTCGATGACGCTGTCTGGGCGCGCGAAATAAACGTATTCGAATGCGCATCTGTAATGGCGCGGCTTCTGCGGCTGTTTGCGCGAAATCACACCGCGTTTGTCGATTACAAGTATCTCGCCGGGCTCAACGTCGCGTACCATCTCTGCGCCGAGTATATCGAAGGCGCAGGACTCCGAGGATACGAAGTAATCGTCGCCGCGCCGGCCTATCGCTAGCGGACGGAAGCCCCACGGGTCGCGTGCTGCAATGAGGCAGTCTTCGATGAGCACGACGAGGCTGTAAGCTCCTTCAACCTTCGCGAGCGCAGCTTCGAGCGCTTCGAGCGGCACCGCGCCCGGCTGGTGTGCGACGAGTTGGAGAATCGTCTCCGAATCGCAGGTCGTCTGGAATATCGCGCCGCGGTATGCTAGATACGCCGCGAGGGCGCGCGCGTTCGTCAGGTTGCCGTTGTGTGCGAGCGCAATCGGCCCCTGAGCGTAGTCCGCGCCTAGCGGCTGGCAGTTTTCTGGGCGCGTGCCGCCTGCGGTCGCATATCGGACGTGTCCAATCGCGGCGTGCGCTTGAATCTGCGCCAGCTCGTTCTGCGAGAGCGCCTCGTGTACGAGCCCAGGCCCTTTTTCGACGTGTATGGCGCCGTTCTCGGTCCAGGCGACTCCGGCGGAGAGCTGGCCCCTGTGCTGAAGCGCGCAGAGGCCGAGATATACGTCTTCAAGAACGGGGCTTCCGTTCGTGCTGTAAGCCCCGAATACTCCGCACATACTTTAATCTTCTCCCGTGAATGCCGCGGTCAGCTCGGCGACGGACAGGGACATAATCCCGTCCCAGTCGATAGAATCTCCGACAGCCTCGCCTATCTTGGCGCAGCCGAGCGTTTCCCACGTTTTTTCAAATTCCGCGGCCTTCTCAGGCGCTACGGAATAGATCGCACGAGGGCCGCCCTCGGAGAAAAGCAGCGCTTCGACCGTCGTCTTGGGCGCGAGCGTGAGCTTCATTCCGGTACCGGAGGCTATCGCCTCGTTTGCGAGAGCGGTGGCGAGCCCGCCGCCGGCCACTACGCGGCCCGACTTTGCGAGCTGTCCGTGCGCAGTGGCGAGCGCCGCTTCGCGGAACCTCTTTTCCGCTTCGTAATCCGGCGCGCAGGTCTTGCCGAGCGGCTTCCCGTTCTTCGCCTCCTGGTAGCGCGTCGCTCCGAGCGAGCCTTCCTGCGGACCGACGAGATAGATACGGTCGCCGGCCTCAGTCCTGCCCGCGCGCATGAGCTTCCCGCGCTCGACGGCGAGTCCCGCCGTCACGATGAGCGGAGTCGGATATATTCTGTCGTTCGCCGTTTCGTTGTAGAGGCTGACGTTGCCGGAAACGACGGGGCAGTCGAGCGCGCGGCAGGTGTCGGCGAGGCCGCGCAGGCATTCTTTAAGTTCGTAGAATTTCTCGGGGAATTCGGGCGATGCGAAGTTGAGGCAGTTCGTCATGCCGAGCGCGTCCGCGCCTGAGAGCCACACGCCGCGCAGCGAAAGAGCCATAGCCTCGGCGGCACCTGTGTAAGGATCTGTCCAGCACTTGTAGGGCTCCGCCTCCATCGTGAGCACGCAGGCGCGTTCAGTCTCGGGGACTTCAACGATAGCCGCCGGTTCGCCCGGCCCCGCTATCGTGTGGAGCTGTACCATTGAGTCGTACTGTTCCCATATCGCGTTCTTCCGACGGCCGTTCGGGCATGAGAGCATCGAAAGCAGGTCCTTCGCGGGATCTTCGCACTTGAGAGTCGAAAGGTCGACGGTCTGGCGCTCTGGAAGATCCTTCGGCTCCTCTGATGGCCAGTATATCTCCGGCGTGTCTCCGAGTATAGAGGTTGGAAGGTCGGCTTCGAGCACGCCGTTCTTATAAACGCGGTAGCGCTTGCTGTCGGTCATCACGCCGACTATCGCGCAGTCGAGGCCGTAATGCTTCGCCATGTCGAAGACCGGCGCGAGCTTCTTTTCCTCGACGATGAGCAGCATACGCTCCTGCGACTCGGAGAGGAATATCTCCCACGGAAGCATGTCGGCTTCGCGGAGAGGAATTTTTTCAACTTGGATGTCTATGCCGCAGCCGCTCTTGTGGGCGATTTCGCTCGACGATGAGAGAATGCCCGCCGCGCCCATATCCTGCATAGAGGCGATGAGCTTCTTGTCGAGCAGGTCCATGCAGCACTCGATGAGCAGCTTTTCCTCGAACGGGTCGCCTATCTGGATCTGCGGCTTGCTCGCGCGCGCGTCCTCGTCAAGCTCGCGCGAGGCGAACGACGCGCCGGCTATGCCGTCGCGGCCCGTCTTCGAACCGAGCAGCACCGCCATATCTCCCGGCTTGGCCGTCTGCGAGCTCGCCATCTTGTCGAGGCGGACGAAGCCGGCGCTGAAGGCGTTGACGAGCGGGTTGTCGTTATAGCACGGAGAATAAAAGGTTTTGCCTCCGACGGTAGGTACGCCGACGGAGTTGCCGTATGAGCCTATGCCTTCGACTATGCCCTTGGCGAGGTTTTGCGTCTTGCGCAGGGAAGCGTCGCCGAAGAAAAGTCCGTCCATCGATACCGAAGGACGCGCTCCCATCGCGATGATGTCGCGGATGATGCCGCCGACCCCAGTCGCCGCTCCCTGGAAAGGCGCGACCGCGGAGGGATGGTTGTGGCTCTCGACCTTGAATGCGAAGCCCCAGCCCTCGCCCATGTCGACGACGCCGGCGTTCTCGCCCTGCCCCTGGAGCACGTACTTACCCTTTGAAGGGAAAGTGCGCAGCAGCGGGCGTGTAGATTTGTAACTGCAATGCTCGGACCACATTACTCCGATGAGCTCAAGCTCAAGGTCGTTCGGCTCGCGTCCGAGCAGCTCCTGTATCCTCTTGTATTCGGACTCTGAAAGTCCAACTTCGCGGAAACCCATCAGCGGGCGCTCCTTTCTGCGAAACCGCGCGCGATCGAAAGCCAGAAAGCCTCGCCGTCGGAGCCTCCGTTAAGGTGCGCAAAAGTTGCGCGCTCCGGGTGCGGCATGAGGCCGAGTATATTCCCCTGTTCGTTGCATATTCCGGCTATGCCGTTGAGCGAGCCGTTCGGCGCGTACTCTGCGCCGGCTTTTCCTGTCGCAGGGTCGGCGTAGCGGAAGACGACGCGGCCCGCCTTCTCAAGCTCTTCGAGTTCGGCGGGCGGCAGGAAATACAGTCCTTCGTGGTGGGCTATCGGGTATTCTACAATCTCGCCCTTTTTGAGCCCTGACGTAAAACGGTTGTCCGTCTGTTCGACGCGGACGTAACATTGTTTACATATAAATGTAGTAGTCGTGTTAGCGAGAAGGGCGCCGGGAAGGAGCTTCGTCTCAGTGAGCACCTGGAATCCGTTGCATATGCCGAGCAGCAGCTTGCCGGCCTCGGCGTGGCGTCTGACCGCGGCGATAATCGGAGAGCGGGCCGCCATTGCGCCGGAGCGCAGATAGTCGCCGTAGGAGAAACCGCCTGGAAGGATGACGAGATCAGGCTCGGAGACGAATTCAGTCTCCTCGTGCCAGACCATGTCTACGGATGTCTTTAATGTCTCGGAGACTGCGCGCTGAACGTCGCGGTCGCAGTTGCTCCCAGGAAAAACAACGACGGCTGTCTTCATAGTTAGGCTTCCCGGACGGATATTTTGTATGTCTCTATCAGGTCGTTGGCCAGCAGATCTTGACACATATTTTTCACGGCCTCGACCGCGGCTCCGCTGTTTTCGGCCTCGATGCGCATTGTGACGATGCGCCCTACGCGAACCTCTTCAAGCCCCTTGTAGCCGAGGTGCGTAAGCGTCTTTTCGACCGCTTTGCCCTGTGTGTCGAGGACTCCCTCACGCGGAGTAATTATGGCCTCTGCATGGAAAATCATATGATAACATCCTCCTTGAGATGTTTATTTGATATTTGTTAAGTGGAATTGTCCACTAAGATGCTCATAATATACCGTCACAGCCTATAAAAGTCAATATTTTAACTTTCAGAAAAATGCACCCATCTAAATTGACGCTAAGTAAAAAACTTGTATAATATTTTGCAGAGCAAATATTTATTCCCCCGCTCAAAATTTAAGGAGGTTGAAGTAGTTATGAGAAAACGTGTCATTATCGCCGCTATGTCTGTACTTAGCGCGGCTCTCCTCGCCTCTTCCGCTTTTGCGGCGGAAGAGATCAAGATCGGAGCCCTCTTCCCGCTGACCGGCCCGGCAGCCGTTTCGGGGCAGAACTGCATTAACTCCGTCCTCGCCGCTGCCGACCTCATTAACGAGGCCAATCCAGATATTAACGCACCGCTCGCAGCCGGCGAAGGACTTCTCGGCGGAAAGTACGTCATCAAGATAGTCCAGGCCGACCACCAGGGCAAACCGGACGTCGCCAAGTCGGAAGCCGAGCGTCTGTATAATCAGGAAGGCGTATTCGCGATAATCGGATGCTACAACAGCGCCGCCACGAAGCCGGCGAGCGCCGTCGCCGAGCGCGCGAAGAAAATATTCCTCTGCGGTTGCTCCAGCTCCGCAGAGCTCACCGAGCGCGGATATAAATACTTCTTCCGCCATGCGCCGACCGACGCCATCGAATCCGTCGAGTTCGTCGATTATATCGAATACCTCAACAAAGAGCAGAACGCCGGCATAAAGACCCTCGGACTCATTTACGAGAACACCGAGTTCGGTAAGCACGCCGCAGCCGAAGCTCAGAAGGCCGCTAAGAAAATCAACCTCGAACTCGTCGCCGACATCCCGTTCAACAACGGCGCGACAAACCTCAACAGCGAAGTCCAGAAGCTTAAGGCAGCCAACCCAGACGCGGTGTTCGGCGCAGCGCTCGGCGGCGACTACTCGCTGTGGGTCCGCACGATGAAGCAGCTCAACTGGCTTCCGAAGATCGCCATCAACTACTGCACCGGCTATCAGAACCCTGCGGTACAGAAGGAACTTGGCGACGACGGCAACTTCTTCATGGGCGGTATGGGCTATTCGCCGGAGCTCGCGAAGAAATTCATGCCCGAAGCGATAAAAGTACAGGATAAGTACTACACGCCGAGAAGCAACCAGCCGTTCGACAGCGACTCAATCCAGGAAGCCGTAATGCTCATGGTTCTTGCCCAGGCTATAGAAAAGGCTGGCGGCCCCGACACAGAGAAGGTCCTCCAGGTTCTCAAGACAGAGGAATTCCCGTCAATTATGTCCCTCAGCGGCTCCGTCAAGTTTGGCGAGGACGGCCAGAATGTCAAAGCGCTCTCCGTCATCACTCAGCTTGAAAGCCAGAAGTACAACACGGTCTTCCCGCTTAAGTACAAGGACTCCGAACCCACCTACCCAATGACGCCGTGGGACAAGAGATAACTTCTATCAGAAACTGACCAAGATTCACAGCAGGTGGGGCATTATTCCCAATGCCCCGCCTTTTTAGGAAGCAACAGCACAAGGAGGTCTTTGCATGAGCAGTTTTTTGCAGGTCCTTATTGATGGCATTCTGAGCGGGCTTTTGTACGCGCTCGTCGCCGCGGGACTCAGCATGATATGGGGAGTTATGGACGTCATCAACTTCGCCCACGGAGAATTCCTCATGGTGGCGATGTACGTCTGCTATTGGCTTGGGTTTATCTTAGGGCTTGATCCGCTGTTCACGTGGATCGCGTCCGGCATATTCCTTTTTATTATGGGCGCTTTAACATACAAGCTCGTTATCAAGCACAGCCTCGGCAAAGCGGCTATGGCCCCGCTTCTCGCCACTTTCGGCCTTTCAATGCTTTTGAAAAATTTCTGCATGAACCGTTTCTCCCCTAACTTCCGTCTTCTCTCCGGCACTTTGATGGATGGCAAGACGTTTGAAATCGGAGGGGCTATAGTCTCTGTTCCGCAGCTTGTAACAGGCATATTCGCGCTCGTGGTTCTCGCGGCGCTTTACTGGCTTATAAAGAAAACGCGCCTCGGATGGGCCATCCAGGCTACGGCTATGGACAAGGAGGCCGCGGAGCTTATGGGCATAAACACCGAAAAAATATATCTGCTTGTATTCGGCATAGGAGGCGCATGCGTCGGCGTTGCGGGCGGCCTCATGACCACATACCTCGCGGTGCATCCCGAGGTCGGCGCGCTCTTCAGCCTCATCGCCTTCGTCGTCGTCGCGCTCGGAGGCTTCGGGAGCATCCCCGGCGCTCTTGCAGCTGCGCTGCTTATCGGCCTTGTCGAGTCGTTCTCGGGGTTCTATATTGCGGCCGTCGTCAAGTACGTCGCGGTATTCGCTATCTACCTGATAGTGATACTTGTACGTCCTAAAGGGCTCTTCGGGTGGTGATATAGATGAACGCCGGCAAAAAAGACAAACTCTGGTATGCGTTCATTGCAGTCGCCGTTATACTGCCATGCATACCGGGCGTGATAGGCGGTTCGTTCTTTGGACACGTCGCGACGATGGTGCTGCTCTACGCATCTATGGCGCAGTCGTGGAACATTATCAGCGGCTACGGCGGACAGGTTTCGTTCGGTCACTCCGTCTTTTTCGGCATCGGAGCCTACGGAGCTGCGCTCTCGGTCGTAACTTTCGGGTCGCTGCCGTGGTTCGGCGCGCCGCTCGGAATGCTAGCCGCTGCCATAGTTTCTATAATAATCAGCTATCCCTGTTTCAAGCTGAAAGGCCACTATTTCGCGATCGCGACCTTCGCGATAGTCGAAATCTTCAACAGGCTCTTTATGATATGGGATGCCGTCGGCGGCGCGCTCGGCCTGGACTATCCGATACTCCCGGACGGATGGGTGAACTTCTCGTGGTCGACGACGAAGACCGGATATTACATCGGCGCGCTCGCGATATTCTTGCTCGTATTCGGCATAGTCCGTCACATAGAACGGAACCGCATGGGCTATTACCTACTCGCCGTTCGTGAAGGACAGGAAACGGCGGAATCGCTCGGCGTCAACAGCACGGTGGTCAAGCTCGGCGCGATGGCGCTTTCGGCCGCGCTTGCGGCTCTCTGCGGAGCCTTCTTCGCGCAGTACAATTACCGTGTTGATCCGCCGATGGTAATGTCGCTCGACATGTCTATGAAGTTCGTGCTCATCACGATACTCGGCGGCCTCGGCACATTCTGGGGGCCGTTCCTCGGCGCTCTCGTGCTGATACCGCTCCAGGAATATACGAGGGCTTACCTCTCGCATCTCGGGCCAGGCGTCGACCTCATAATCTTCGGGCTCATCATAATAATCGTCATGGTCAAGGAGCCGCGCGGAATAATGGGACTTCTCGGCTACATTGCGAGAAAAATTAACAAATCGCAGGCAGAGGCTGAAAAAGGAGGGAATCGCTGATGGCGCTGCTCGAAGTCAGAAACCTTACTATGAAATTCGGTTCGCTGCTCGCTAACAGCGACGTCTCGTTCGACGTTGAGAAGGGGACGATCGTCGGCCTTATAGGACCGAACGGCGCGGGTAAGACGACGCTCTTCAACTGCGTCGCAGGCCTTTATAAGCCGACTTCCGGTAAAATTTTCTTCAAAGGACAGGACGTTACAGACATCCCCGCCTACAAAATGGCGCGCCTCGGCGTAGCGCGCACCTTCCAAGTCGTGCGCCCGCTCAAGGAAATGTCTGTTTTCGAAAACATCCTCGTCGGAGCCTATATGCGCACAAGCGACACTGCGAAGGCTAGCGAGGTCGCGGAACGTTGCATGGATCTCTGTTTCCTCTCCGAGCATAGAAACAAGCTCGCTGGCGGTCTCACGATAGGCAACAAAAAACGTCTTGAAGTGGCTCGCGCGTTGGCGACAGAGCCCGAGCTCATACTGCTCGACGAAGCCGTCGCCGGCCTCACCTCGTCCGAGGTCAAAGAGATGGTCAACGTCATAGTCCGCCTCAAGGAAGAGGGGCTGACTATTCTCATGGTTGAGCACATTATGGAAGCGATAATGCCGATCGCCGATAAAATCGTCGTTCTAGCAAGCGGACAGAAGATAGCCGAAGGCAAGCCTGCCGATATAGTCCACGACCCGGTAGTCATAACAGCCTACTTTGGCGAAAAATTCAGTAAGCGGCTGCACGGGGAGGGGCAAAAATAATGGCACACATGCTTGACTTAAACAACATATTCTGCTCGTATGACCATGTCCCCGTGATACACGGAATCTCCCTTCACGTTGAAGAAGGGGAAATCGTTGCGATACTCGGCTCGAACGGCGCGGGGAAGTCGACGACGATGCGCACGATAGCTGGGCTCATGCATCCAGAATCCGGTTCAATATCGTTTTGCAACGAAGATATTTCGAAAAAACCTGCTTTTGAGATAATTAAGCACGGCATCAGCTACGTTCCAGAAGGCCGCAGGCTCTTCGCTAAACTCAGCGTACGCGAAAATCTCGAGCTTGGCGCCTTCAGCGTTACGGACAAGAGCGTCGTCGCGCAGCGCATTGAAGAGATGTACGAGCTTTTCCCGATACTCAAAGACCGTTCTGAGCAGACGGCGGAGACGATGAGCGGCGGCGAGCAGCAGATGTGCGCGATTGCGCGCGGCCTGATGTCGCGTCCGAAGCTTATACTTCTAGACGAGCTTTCGCTCGGGCTTCAGCCGAGCTTAGTGGAGCGCGTGCTCGAAACGGTCTCCGAAATACGCAAACGCGGCGTCACCGTCCTGCTCGTCGAACAGATGGTGCAGGAGGCGCTCGAAATAGCCGACCGTGGCTACGTCCTCCAGACCGGACGCGTCGTCTATGAAGGAACGGCGCAGGAGCTGCTCAACTCTGACGAAGTGCGCAAGGCGTACATGGGGATGTAGTTTCCCCAAAAAATTAATCAGAACCATCGGCTAAGTGAACAGCGCCCCATAACTTGGACATAGTAAAAGCCCTCCAAGTTGACACTACACAGTCATGGTTCGAAATGGCTC
>URAG01000055.1 GCA_900545755.1 uncultured Cloacibacillus sp.
CCCGTTCGACTTGCATGTGTTAGGCACGCCGCCAGCGTTCGTCCTGAGCCAGGATCAAACTCTCCGTTTGATTCCTGTTTCGCTTTCGACTTCTTCATCCCAAACGAAATGAACAAGCTCCTCGCTCAAGTTGCACGTCTGTTCTTACTTACCTTCTCAACTTCCGCTTCCGCTCTCCACTCGCTAAGGCGCTCCCGCGCCCAGCTACGCTTCCTGCTTCCGCTTCCGTCTCGCTCCTCTGTATTCCCTTGTCATGGTGCTTACGCGCTTGCTCGGAACTAAACGTCCCTCGCCGAGCGCATGATTAAGTATATCAGCGTTCGATTATAAGTCAACAAATACTATTTGTAATATTTAATAATTATTAAATGACCATTAGTATTTTTATTTTAACGATATTCTAATTAAATTTATAAATGTCAGGGATTCTATAGACGTTTAAAAAATAAAGACGGCGTTCATCAGGGAACACCGTCTTTATTTTTTTAGATTTTTTTCTTTTAATTTTGCACAGGCTTAACGCCGTCCGCCGTGTTACTCTTTTTCTTCCTGTTCGGGAATGTCGAGCTTAAGGACGCCTTCTTCGAGAAGCGCCTCTACGTTGTCTTCGAGCGCGTTTTCTTCGCTTTCTTCTTGTTTTGCCGGTTCGTCGGCGAGGCCGAGGCCCGCGGCTACAGTGTCTAGGACTTCTTTAGTTATTTCTTCCATCAGTTCGGGATGCTCTTCTATATATGTAGCCGCTGCTTCTTTACCCTGCGCGAATGTCTCGCCCTTGTAGGCTATCCACGAACCTTTGCGCTTGAGTATCTCGCGGTCAAGCGCCATGTCGAGCACCGCCATTCCTTTCGGCACGCCTTTGCCGTAGATGAGCGTCGTATGTGCGGTGCGGAACGGCGGAGCCTGTTTGTTTTTCACGACTTTGATATAGAGATCGTGCCCTATGACTTCTTCGCCGCGAGTAACCTGTTTGCCGCGGCGCACTTCGATTCTGACGGAACTGTAAAATTTTAGAGCGCGTCCGCCGGTCGTCGTCTCGGTCGGCCCTTGGCTGTAGCCGGAGCTTATCTGCGCGCGGAGCTGGTTGATAAATATGACCGTTGTGTTGCTTTTCGCTATCGCAGCAGTGAGACGGCGCAGCGCATAGCTCATGAGACGCGCATGAAGGCCGACTTGCTTGCCGCCCTCGTCCATCCTGCCGTCTATCTCGGCCTGCGGCGTAAGCGCCGCCACAGAGTCGACGACCACGAGGTCTACTGCGCCGCTGCGGACGAGCGTGTCCAGTATATAGAAGGCTTGTTCTCCGCTGTCGGGCTGCGAGAGGTAAAGGTTCGCGGTGTCGACTCCGAGCGAGGCGGCGAGGCGCGGGTCAAGCGCGTGCTCCGCGTCTATGAATGCCGCTATGCCTCCGGCTTTCTGAGCCTGCGCAAGAATGTGGAGCGCGATGGTGGTTTTGCCGCCGCCTTCCGGGCCGAATATCTCGACTATGCGTCCGCGCGGAACGCCGCCGATGCCGAGCGCCACGTCAAGCGGCAGGATGCCGGTGTGTATTACTTCGACGGCACGCTGCACTTCGTCGCCGAGGCGCATGATCGCGCCTTCGCCGAATCTTCCTCTAATGTCGCTGAGCGCCTGTTCCAGTATATCTTCGCGAGTCGCTGCTTTTTTTGCCATCGTTCAGCCTCCGTTTGTCGTTGTCAGTTTTCGAATAGATTATAACAAACCGCGGGCTGTCTCCACAATGTTTACAGTTCGTAAATTTTGAGAGGGGTATATATCGGGCCTTTCGGCGTGAGTTCGCTGCGCATGAATATGACTTCGCGTACCGTCCATGAAGGTAGGGAGATTTCGTCGAACGTGAGTTCGCGCAGTGCTTCCGCTGGAAGCGGCGCCGTTTCGCTGCGGCGGCCCAGCGTTATGTGCGGGGAGAATTTTTTGCGTTCTTTCGCGACGCCGCGGCGCGCGGCTAAGTTGTCGGCGGCTTGCGCGAGCGCGCAGAGTTTTTCTGTCTCGCCGGCTATGCCGGTCCAGACGACGCGCGGCGCAGAAATTTTCGGGAATCCGCCGATTCCGTGCGCTGCGAGTTCGAACGGGCCGCGCGGCAGTTCTTTGTCGAGGAGCGACGAGACGGCTGAGGCCATCTCCTCCGGTATCTCGCCGCAGAATTTCAGCGTGATATGTATCGTTTCGGGTTTTACCCAGCGTATGCCGCAGTATGGCAAGGCGCGCTTTTTCGATTCAATCCACGAGCCGAGCGCGGCGATGTGGCGCGGCGGAAGCTTTACGCAGACGAAGGTGCGCAGGAGACGCCCTGCGAGAGGAGGGATTCAGCCGCCCATTACATCCGCTCCCCGATTTCCGCTAGACGGCGCAGCACTTCCGCTACAGTCTGACGGCGCACGGCGGCGCGGTCTCCGTCGAAGCGGCGGCGGAAAGTTTCCGTCCCGTGCTTCGTCGCCAAGCCGAACCATACAGTACCGACCGGCTTCGCGGCGCTGCCGCCGCCCGGCCCAGCTATGCCGGTGACGCTCATCGCGACATCTGAGCCGTAAACGCGGCGCGAGCCGCCGGCCATTTCGGCGGCGCACTCGGAGCTGACGGCTCCGTAATTTTCGAGCGTTTCGTGCGATACGCCGAGGATGTGTTCCTTCGCGCCGTTGACATAAGTCACGGCGGAGCCGTAGAAGACGTCCGACGCTCCGGCGACGCAAGTGACCGTCTCTGCGATCATGCCGCCGGTGCAGGATTCCGCAAGCGAGAGCGAGAGTCCCTTTTCGCGGAAAATTTCTATGACTCTCGCGGCGAGCTCTTCAAGATTTTCCATTAACTACCGCCCCACCATTTCTAGTATCGCCGTCAGGCCTTCGGCGAAGAGCAGCCAGTGTATGAAGCGCAGCAGGAGGTTGACGATTATGCCGCCAGCTATGTCGTCGGCCATGATCCCCTTGCCGCCGGGGATTTTATCGAACCAGCTTACGGGGAAGGGCTTGACTATATCGACTATGCGGAAGAGGAAGAGCGCGGGTATCGCGTAGGTCATGTCGAAGCCCCACGATGCGAGCCAGACGCCTACGATTTCGTCTATGACGACCTCGCCGGGGTCGTCGCGCTCCGCGGCTTTTTCGTACTTGTCCGCCGCGACGACGCCTACCGCCGCGACCGCGGCGATGAGCCAGAGCGGGACGCCGCCGAGCAAGAGCCAGACTGCCGTTCCTGCGACGGAGCCGACTGTGCCGGGCATCCTCGAAAAGCGGCCTATCGTCCCGGCCGTCGCAACGAGTCCGTACCATGTTTTCATCTCTGGCGTAAGTATCATAGGATTTCCTCCCCTGCCATGTCGTGCGGCATAGCCTCCGTTATTCTTACGGTTATCATGTCGCCTTCTTTTAAATCCTTCCTTATATTGCGTATCTCTATAAGACCGTCGACCTCGGGGGCCTCGCGGAAGGAGCGTCCTTCGGCGAAACCTTCTTCCGGCGCGACCCTATCGACGAGCACCCTGAGTTCGCGCCCTGCGAAGGCCTGCTGGCGCTCGAACGAAATTTCTTCCTGCGCGCGCATCAGAGCGTCGAGCCGTTTTTTCTTCGTCGCTTCTGAGACCTGCCCGGGCATGTTCGCGGCAGGCGTCCCCTCTTCGGCGTAGAAAGTGAAGGCACCCATGCGGTCGAAGCGCACTTCTTTGACGAAGGACATGAGGTTGTCAAAATGCTTTTTCTTCTCGCCGGGAAAGCCGACCATGCACGTCGTGCGCAGCGTGAAGTCGGGGTTTATCTCGCGCGCGGTGCGGAATATCGAGCGCAGCGCGCCGGGCTTTATATCGCGGTTCATCAGCGAGAGTATCTCAGTGTCGCCGTGCTGGACTGGGATGTCGAGGTACGGGATTATCTGCCGCCCGGACGCGACGCGTTCGAGCAGCTTTGTCGTGACGCGCGTCGGGTGCAGGTAGAGCAGCCGTATCCATATATCGTAGGGCAGCGAGCTTTCAAGAGCGTCGAGCAGCTCGATGAGCCCTTTGCCGGAACCGTTGTCCGTGCCGTAGACTGTCAGGTCCTGTCCGACTACGCATAGCTCGCGCGCGCCCTCTTCGACGAGCTGCTGCGCTTCGCGCACAATCACGTCTACCGGCAGGCTGCGCAGCGGGCCGCGTATCGACGGTATCGCGCAGTAGGCGCAGCGGTTGCCGCAGCCTTCGCTGATTTTAAGATAACGCGTATGTTTCTGCGTCGAGGGCAGGGCGCCGCGGCGGCGCGCCGCGTCGAGCGGCGTTGCAAGACTCTTAAGCACGCTCTCCCAGTTTTCACTCTCAGCCCAGAAATCGACGGCGGGGATTTCTGATGTAAGCCCTTCGCCGTAGCGGTTGACGAGGCAGCCTACTACGCCGATTTTCTCAAGCTCACCCTTCTGACGCAGCTCCTCGAGGTCGAGTATCGCCTCTATGCTCTCTTCGACGGCTGGACGGATGAAGCCGCATGTGTTGACTATAGCGCACTGCGCCTCTTCGACGGAAGGAACGAGCTCGTGACCGGCGGCTTTGAGCGCCCCCGCCAAGCATTCGCTGTCGACTCTGTTTTTAGCGCAGCCGAGGGTCAGCAGGTAAATCTTCATAATTTATATAGCTCCGCGATACTGTCGGAGACCGGCTGGTTCAGCATGTAGAGGCTGAGCCCGTTATGCGTGAGTCCAGCCGCAATGCCGAGCGCCATGCGTATGCGCGCCTTGAACGGGTTGAGCCTTCCGCCTGACATGACGCCTAGCTCTTCAAGTTTTTCAAAGGATCCCTCGAAGTCGTTCGTCTTGTGGACGCTGCCCTGGAAGCAGCGCGACACGACGGCGACCTCGACGCGGCTGCGGACGAGGTTGCGTATCATCGGCACCCACGATGGCGGGACGTTGCCAGCGCCGAAGCCGGCGAGGACGAGCCCCTTGAGATCGCGCGCGTGGAGCAGCGACGAGAGCATACCGTCGCCGCCTCCGAGCGAGGCCCACATTATTTCGACGTAGGGGATTTCCTTCGGCCTGACGGCTAGGAATACGGGGCGTTTTGAATCCTGAAGGAATTTAAGCTCGCCGTTGAGCATTTTGCCGATCGTGCCTCGCAGCGGCGACTGGAAGGCGCTGTCGGGCGACTCCGGGTCGGCGAGGACGGCGTCGCCGGCGTCGAATAGCTCGCCGCTCGAACATATCAGCACCCCTCTGTTCTGCGCCGACGGTGAGAGCGCGGCGAGAACCGCGCAGTGTAGGTTCATAAGGCCCTCCTTCACACCGGCGCGCCCCTGCACCATGAGGTTTGCGAATATGACGGGCTCGCTGCGCTTCCATAGAAGGTTGACAAGGTAGGCTATCTCCTCCATGACGCCGCAGCCAGAGACTACGATGATGCCGGCGTAGCCCTCTGCGGCGACGGACTCGAGCATCTCTTCCATCGCAACGGTCATCGGCATAGAATAGTGAGTGCTCGGCTGGCAGCTCCATTCCTTTATATCGCAGCGGCACGCCAGTTCGTCGGGCAGGTAGTTAAGCAGCGAGCCTGGGTCTGCGTTCTCGTCTGCAGAGAAGTTCCCCGCTATGACGAGAGCAAGTTTTGGCAGCGGATGCAATGCGATTCCTCCATCCATTTATCAGTCGCGGAGGGCGGCCCTCCGCCTGTGCATTGTAGCGCAAAGTCCGCGGCGTTTCAAATTACGCCGTTTCCGATAGACTTTTAACGTTTTTCATATATCATTACATTGCAGTTAAACGCGAAAGGGGATTCACGTTGGAGGCGATATTTTCTTTTTTCGGTGAATGCGCAGCGCTCTTCGGCGATCTCATAGGATGGCTCGTCGACGTCATAGGACATCTCGGCTACGCCGGCATCGTCGGGCTGATGTTCCTGGAGTCGTCGTTCTTCCCGTTCCCGAGCGAGGTCGTAATGCCGCCAGCCGGTTATCTCGCGTGGAAGGGTGAGATGAACATTTTCCTCGTCCTCGGCTCCGGCATGCTCGGCAGCATTCTCGGCGCGCTCTTCAACTACTGGATAGCGGTGCGCTGGGGGCGGCCTTTCTTCGAGAAGTACGGGAAATATGTCTTTGTGACGCATGAGGCGCTCGACAAAGCAGAAGTCTTCTTCGCGCACCACGGGCACATCAGCACATTCACTGGGCGGCTGCTTCCAGTCATACGCCAGTACATATCTCTGCCCGCCGGGCTCGCGCGCATGCCGCTGACGCAATTCTGCTCCTTCACGGCGCTCGGCTCGGGAATATGGGTCACGATACTGACTCTCCTCGGCTACTTCCTCGGCAGCAACGAGGCGCTAATTCAGGAAGAGCTGCATAAGATAACGATTCTACTCGTCGCCGGCTGCGCGGCGCTCATAGCGGTTTACGCAGCAGTCTGCAAGAGAAGAAAACGCGGACGGAAATAGCGCCCGTATGAACTCTGCGGCAGCTCTTCATATAGGGGCTGCCGTTCTTGTTTGCGCTGCGGAAAATTTATTTTCGCTCGATTTGTACCTCGCCGCTCGTTTATCAAATTATTAAAAAATGCTATCATTTATGTAACGCCAATGTAACAATGCGCGGGAGCTCCGCGCACGCCGCCGGCGCAGCGGCAAAATTTTTACGGGAGTGGTATTCATGTATATCAAGCGCTCTAAGGTATTGTCGGTAATTATGGCGCTCGTCCTCGTAGTGTGCCTCGGATCTGCGGCATCAGCGGCGACGCTCAACGCCTACACGGTCATGCCGGAGAAGTACGCGACGCAGGTCTTCGAGCAGTTCACGAAGGACACCGGCATCAAAGTCAACTTCATTCGCTTCTCCTCGGGCGAGGCTCTCGCGCGCCTCACGGCCGAGAAGAAAAATCCGCAGGTCGACATACTTCTCGGCGGCCCAGCCGACGTTTACGCCGCGGGATGCGACGCCAGAGTATCGCGGAATACTCACCGAAGGAGCAGGCTCTGACGCCCGCGGAATACAGAGACCCCGGCAACCGCTGGACCGGGATCGGCCTTATTCCGCTCTGTTTCCTCACGAACACAGACTTCCTCAAAGAGCACAACATGAAGGCCCCCGAGTCGTGGCAGGATCTGCTCGACCCTGCATATAAGAACGGACTTCAGATGGCCGACGCTCGCACGTCCGGCACGGCGACGGAGCGCATCTACTCGCTGATCGCCGTCTACGGCGTTGACGGAGCGTTCGACTACCAGAAAAAGCTGCACCAGAACATCCAGCTCTACACAAAGAGCGGCGCGGGCGGCGCGCTGCCGATAGCGCAGGGGCAGGCGGCGAGCGGGATATTCTACCTCGTCGACGCGCTCGACATAGTGCAGCAGGGCTATCCTGTCGTCATCACCTATCCGAAAGAAGGCGTGACCTTCGGCATCGAGGCGACGGGCATCATTGAGGGCGCGAAGAACCTCGACGAAGCGAAGGCTTTCGTCGACTGGGCGACGAGCAAGAAGCTCGGCGAACTCTTCCTCGCTAAGAAGATCAACTACATCCCCGTAGTGACCGGACTCAAGATCGACAACCCCGCGCTCGACACTTCGCACGTCAAGCTCCTCTCCGTCGGCGCGGAGCATAAAGGCGACAAGCGCAAGGAATACGTCGACCGCTGGGTCAACGAAGTAATCCGCTAATCCTGTAAGCTCATTACCGGGCCGGCTCCCGCACGGAAGCCGGCCTTTTTTCAGAGGGGGTCTAACGCTATGGCTTCTTCGTCGATGAAACGCGACCCTGCGCTCGTTCCAGTCGTGGCGGCGCTGTGGCTCGCGCTCGGCGTTTTTATCATCTATCCTTTCATCAGGCTGCTCGCCGTAACATTCACTGCCGAGGACGGCGGCTTTTCGCTTGAAAACATCACGATGGTCTTTTCCAACAGCTACGACAGGCTCGCGCTGATAAACAGCATCTGGCTCGCGATAGCTGTCGCCGTGACCGGCACGGCGCTCGGATTCTGCTTCGCATTCGCCGTCGTACGCATCAAAATGCCCGCCATGATACGCTGGTTCATAGCGGCTGTGACGGTGCTGCCGCTTATATCCCCGCCATTCACGAGCAGCATCGCGTTGACTCTGTCGCTCGGCCCGAACGGCATACTGCTCAACATGCTCGGCATCCCGGACTTCAACATTTACGGCTTCTGGGGCACGTGGATGTCGGAGTCGCTGACATACTTTCCCGTCGCGTTTCTCACCATATCGTCGGTGCTCGCCTGTATCGACCCGAACTTTGAGGACGCGGGACTGTCTCTCGGCGGTTCGCCCTTCCGCGTATTCCGCACAGTAACTCTGCCGCTGACAATGCCCGCGATAGCGAACTCGATACTTCTGCTTTTCGCCTGCTCGCTTGCGGACTTCGCCACGCCGCTAGTCCTCGCCGGGCACCAGTTCCCGGTGCTTCCGACGCAGGCCTATCTTCAGATAACGGGGCTCTACGACCTACGAGGCGGCGCGGCGCTCTCGTTCGCGCTGCTCGTTCCGGCGCTTTTCGTCTTCTTCCTCCAGCGCTGGTGGGTGAGCCGAAAAAGTTACGTTACTGTAAGTGGCAAATCCGGTGCGCAGACGCGCCCGAAGGGCATCGGCATTGCCGCCGAGGCTGCGATTCTCGTTGTCTGCGCCGTCGTTATAGCCTTCATCGTATTTCTCTACGCGCTTATACCGATGGGCGCGTTTACAAAAACGTGGGGGCTCGACAACAGCTTCACACTTGACAGTTTCGCCTACGTCTTCAACCACGGGCGCAAGGCAATCATCGACACGCTGATAATCGCCTGCGTTTCGACCCCGCTCGGCGGTCTAATCGCGGTGCTTGTCGCCTACATCACTCAGCGCAAGTCGTTCCCGTGCAACGCGCTTATGGAAATAGTCTCGCTGCTCAACTTCGCCCTGCCAGGCACCGTCGTCGGCATAGCCTACATAATCGCATTCAATTCAAGCCCTCTGATACTGACGGGCACTATGTCGATCCTCGTAGCAGCCTACGTCTTCCGCTACGACTCAGCCGGCATACGCTCCGTCATAGCCTCGCTCCAGCAAATCGACGCTTCGCTTGAAGAGGCGTCGCTCAGCCTCGGCGCATCGTCGGCGGCCACGTTCCGCAATGTGACGCTGCCGCTCGTCATCCCGGCGCTGCTCGCTGGCATGAAATATCTCTTCATTCACTCGATGACGGCGATAAGCGCGACTATATTCCTCGTCTCAGTGAGCTGGTCGCTTCTGACGGCACGCATCTTGGAATGCATGACGGAGCTGCAGTTCGGCAACGCCTGCGCCTTCTCCGTAGTGCTTATTCTGCTCGTATTCCTTTTCAACGGACTGCTGACGCTCCTCGTCCGGGCCGCTGGCTTCGGCTACAGGGGGCTGGGAGGTAACAGATAATGGCTGTAGAACTTCATCTTCACGACATAAGAAAAACTTTCGTAAAGGACGGCGCAAGCTTCAACGCCGTCGAGCGCGTCGAGCTTGACGTAAAGGGCGGCGAGCTCGTAACGTTCCTAGGGCCATCGGGCTGCGGCAAAACTACGACTCTGCGCATGGTCGCAGGCTTCGAGACGCCGACCGCCGGACGGATCCTCATCGACGGGCAAGACGTTACAAACGTAATGGTCAACAAGCGCGAGATAGGCTTCGTCTTCCAGAACTACGCGCTCTTCCCGCACATGACGATAGGAGACAACGTAGGCTACGGGTTGAGGATGCGCTCCGAAAGCGGACCGGACGTAGCACGCAAAGTCGCGGAGGCGCTCGATATGGTCGGACTTAAAGGCGCTGAGAAGCGCTATCCGAACCAGCTTTCCGGCGGCGAACAGCAGCGCGTCGCACTCGCGCGCGTCCTCGTCATGCGGCCAAAGGTCCTGCTCATGGACGAACCGCTCTCGAACCTTGACGCGAAGCTTCGCCTGCACATGCGCACGGAGATCCGCAGAATACAAAAGCATCTCGACATAACCTGCCTCTACGTCACACACGACCAGAAGGAGGCGCTCACGATGGCCGACCGTATTATGGTCATGAACCGCGGCCGCGTCGAGCAGATAGGCACGCCTTTCGATATTTACACACACCCGCGCTCGCTTTTCGTAGCGGACTTCATCGGGCAGGCCAACGCGCTGCCTGGGACGCTCGAATCAGTGGAATCGTCAGAGCGGGGTATAGTGGCGGCTGGCGGCGCAAAGTTCCCGGTCAAGCTCTTCGACGACATGGAGTACAAGACAGGCGGCGCTATACGCCTGATCCTGCGCCCCGAGGCGGCGACGCTTACGGAGTCCGATAAAGGGCTGTTGCGCGGCCGTGTCGAAAGCGCGGTATTCAGCGGAGACCGCATGGAATACGTAGTAATCCTAGAGAATAGCGAAAAGATCTCCGTTATGGAAAATTACTTCCCCGGCGCAAAACGTCACGAAGCCGGAGAAAACGTCGGGCTCAGCTTCAACTCCGCGCTTACGATAGCGCTTCCGGACAAAAACTAAAATTCCAGCTGCGGCCTCAACCCCGCATCGGCGCATAAAAAATCCCCGCGCTTCGTAAAACCGCGGGGATTTTCTGTATTCTTCTGCGGAAGTTTCGGGCTTTACTGCGCCGTCGCAGTCTTCTGCGCGGCTGCCGCGCGCGCAGCGTTCTTCTCCTCTGCCTCGCGCTCGGCCTTCTTTATAGCCCAGCGGAAACCCACGATATGCGCCGAGAAAGTAATGACCCACGAGACGGGATAGGAAAGGTAGACCGCCGTAACCGTGCGGAAGGCAGGCACTTGGAAGAGCATATATATCCAGACTAGGCGCAGCCCGCATGCTCCGATCAGTGTAACGACAGTCGGCATGACGGAGTAGCCGAGGCCGCGCAGCGCGCCGACAAGTCCGTCCATTATGCCGCAGAGGAAATATGAGGCTGCAACGATATGGAAGCGTGCAAGCCCAGCCTCGATGACGGCCTCGCTAGGTGAGTAGACTCGCAGCAGAGCGTGGCCGAAGATGACGCAGAGCATCCCCAACACGAAGCCGACGACAGTGCTGCACGCAAGGCCGGTTTTGAGTATGCTGCGCACGCGCTTCACATTGCCGACGCCCATATTCTGGCTGGTGAACGAGATAATCGCCTGGTAAAAGGAGTTCATCGCAAAATAGACGAACATCTCGACGTTAGAAGCGGCGGAGTTGCCGGCCATCGTAACCGCGCCGAATGTGTTTATCGACGACTGGATGACGACGTTCGAGAGAGAGAATAGGACGCCCTGTATTCCGGCTGGAACGCCTATCTGAAGAATTTTTGCAAGTTTATCCATATGGATGCGCATTTCAGTGAACGAAAAACGTATGCCGCCGCTTTCGCGCATGAGGCAGCGCACAACGAGCGCCGCTGAGACGCATTGCGAGATGACTGTAGCTATCGCGACCCCTGCTACATCAAGATGGAGGTTGATAACGAAGAAAAGGTTCAGCACCACATTGATAATCCCCGCCGCCGTGAGGTAAAAGAGCGGTCGGCGCGTGTCTCCTACCGCACGTAGCACCGCGCTGCCGAAGTTGTAGATCATAAACGGAGTCATACCGAAGAAATATATGACGAGGTAAAGCGTCGCGAGGCCCAGCACCTCCGCCGGAGTCTGCATAATTATCAGGATTTTGCGCGCGAATACGACGCCAACGAGCGTCAGGAAAATTCCGCTCGCAAACGCGAGGAACATTGATGTATGCACAGTCTCCGAAAGATTCTTATCTTCCTTCGCGCCATAGTAGCGCGCGGCGAGTACGTTCGTCCCTATCGACACGCCGATAAAAAGATTCGTCAGCAGGCCGATGAGCGCCGTGTTTGAGCCGACTGCGGCGAGCGAGTTGTCGCCTGCGTAGCGCCCGACTACTATGATGTCCGCAGCGTTGAAGAGCAACTGCAAAATGCTCGAAAACATCAACGGCACCGCAAAGAGCAACATCTTAGGCAAAATAGGGCCGCTGCACATATTTATTTTAAATTGTTTATTTCCCGAGCCGTGCGTGTGTATCGTCCTTATTTTAAAAACGTGCATGAGCTCACCTGTCTGTAAAAAATATGCGCGCCGCTCGCGGCGGCGTCTCATTCCCATTTTAGCACCGTACGGCGCTTATGTAACAACTTTTTAACAAATCGCTGAATTCGCGTGAAATTACGGCGTACACCGCGAACGAAAAAGGGAGGCGGCGCGCGGCCTGCCTCCCGCAAAAAATTCCGACGCTTCGCAGAAAGCTCGGCGCTTACTTACGCAGCCCCTCTACCGCGTCCTTTATGCGCTTCATACCCTCTTCGATGTAATCGTAGCCGCGGCAATAGGCGAGCCTGATGTGCCCCGGCATTCCGAAGACTTCGCCGGGCACCGTCGAGACGCCGGCCTCTTCGAGAAGCCAAGTGCAGAATTTAAAGCCGTCCATGCCGAGCGACGAGATGCGCGGGAAAGCGTAGAATGCTCCCGCCGGAGTAATGGCCTCGAAGCCGTCGATTTTGTTGAGCCACGAAACGACCATATCGCGGCGGCGGCGGTACTCCTTCACCATCGCCTCGACGTCCGCGCCCGCATGAGCAAAGGCTTCGACGACACCGGCCTGTGCGAACGAGTTGGCACAGGTCGTGAGGTTCTGGTGGCACTTGTTGACGTACTGGCGCATCGCAACTGGAGCGACGATCCAGCCGATGCGCCATCCGGTCATCGACCAGGTCTTCGACGCCGCGGAGACCGTCACGGTGCGCTCGGCCATTCCCGGAAGGCTCGCAATACTGACATGCTCGCCCTCGTAAAGGAATTTTTCGTAGCATTCGTCCGATATCACCCAGATATCGTTCTCTATGGCGAAGGCCGCTATCTCTTCAAGATTCTCGCGCGTGAGCACCGCGCCGCTCGGGTTGTTAGGCGAGTTGAGAAGTATCGCCTTCGTCTTCGCTGTGCGCGCTTTCTTCAAATCGTCGATATGCAACCTGAAGCCGTCCTCCATCCTTGTCGCGACGGGGACGAGCACGCCGTTCGCAATCGCGAGCACGTCGGCATAGGCCGAGAAATACGGCGCTGGCACAACGACCTCGTCGCCAGGCTCGAGCAGCGTCAGGAACGACGCCATGAGAGCCTCCATCGCGCCGTTCGTGATGACGACGTGCTTATCGGCGTCGACGTTCATCGCGTTGTCGCGGCGGTACTTCTCCGCAACCGCGCAGCGCAGGTCGTAGGCGCCAGCCATGTCCGTGTAATGCACGTTGCCGGCGCGCAGCGCCGCAACCGCGGCCTCCTTAGCGCACGCAGGCGAGTCGAAGTCTGGCCGCCCTATCTCCATGTGGATGATGCTGCGCCCCTCGCGCTCCATCTCCTCCGCGCGCGCGAGTATCTCCCGTATGCCGCCCGCCATCTTTATCGAAGCCATACGGCTGTTCGGAAATGTTACCCTGGTTGTCATTGCTATTCCCCCTGCCAGTGATTTTACACAACGTATATTATTACAAAACGGCGCGCCGCGACAACGGCACAGCCGCCGGCGCAAAATTATTTATTTGACGCTGCTATCATAACACGGCAGAAAATAGCCTTTCATTATATAGCCTTCGCTGTCTACGATATGGTTGTACAAGCACAAGCGAAGCTCTTCTGGATTGCGCTTCTTCAGACATTCTATAATGCGGAGGTGCTGGTCTATAGAATTCTGCGTGTCGTCCAGCGACTGCACAGAAAGGCGCTGAAAGCGTTTGATCTGCACGTGGTATGAGGATATGATGGCGCCTATCCTACGGTTCGCCGCGTTATTGGCTATCGTCATATGCAGCTTTATATCTAGAGCGGCGACTCTGGAAAGGTCGGCTTTTCCGGCACGTTTGAACATGCGGTTCAAAGACTTCCATTCATTTTCCATGGAAGCTATGTCGCCGTCCGATATCCTCGCCGCGGCGGATAAAGCCGCGAAAGGCTCCAACAGTTTGCGAAGCTCATATATTTCCTTTATATCTTCAATCGAAATTTCTGAGACGAAAGCACCTTTATTGGATACTATTTTTATGTAGCCTTCCTGCTCCAACACGCGCATAGCTTCTCGTATAGGGGTGCGGCTCACGCCGATTTTTTTTACAAGCGACATTTCTGGCAGCTGTTCACCCATCTTCGCGCGCCCGGATTCTATCTCCTCTTTCATCCAATCGTACGCTTTTATCCAACTTGTGGTTTCGGTGCTGCGCGCCGTCAACTTTCAATTCCTCCTTATCTAATCTGTATACAAAAACTATAGCGGTTTTTATGTTTTTGTCTATCGTTTTACTAACGAGCGCCAGACTTATTTTGCGTTGACAATTGCGACAAACGTGATATTATGTGCCTATCAAGACGTGAATATTTTTGTTATGCAGAAATCAAGCTAAAGTGATAGAGAAGAGTAATTTGTATACGAAATAATGACTCATCCGGCAGAAAAGGAGGCGTAGCTATTGAGATACAGCATCCCTTACGGCAAGACAGAACTTCAATTTGACACACGTGACGCACGGGTACTATTCACCGGAGAGATGACAAATCTACCGGCTGTCGCAGATATTAGAGAAGAACTCTTTTGCGCGCTTGACGCGCCGATCGCATCGCAGCCTCTTGCAGCTCTTGCTCAAGGCAAGAAGAAAATACTTTTCCTAGTCGAGGACAACACTCGTGAAACCCCGCTCGACGTCATTCTCCCTATAATTGTTGAATACCTCAACAAAGCATGCGTTCCTGACGAAGCGATAAGTTTCCTCACCGCTCCGGGCACGCATCGCGTCATGACGGACGAAGAAATACGCGCTAAGCTCGGGGACGAAATAGTACGCCGTTTCAAGGTCGCTCAGCACGACGCTACAGACACGAGCCTGATCAAGGACATGGGCGAAATCGACGTAGCAGGATACAGGCTTCCAGTACACATAAACAGGCTGGCTTTGGAGGCGGATTTGCTTATAGGCGTCGGCAATATAGTCCCGCACAGCGACGCGGGATTTTCCGGCGGTGCAAAAATAGTGCAGCCGGGCATTTGCGACTTCGTGACGACGCAGGCGACGCACCGCGCCGCCGGGTTTTGCCACGACATCCCGCTCGGCATGGCTGAGGGGAACCCATGCCGCGCAGGAATCGACGCGGTGGGCAAAGCCGCAAACCTCGCTTTTATCATCAACATTGTGAAAAATTACAACGGCGAAGTCGCTGGTATATTCTGTGGAGATTATTTCAAAGCGCACCGTGCCGGAGTGGAAATGGCGAAACGCTCTTTCTGCATCGAGATGGAGGAGCATGCCGACATCGTCGTGGCGAGCTCATATCCGGCGGACATAGACTACTGGCAGG